>NZ_ALVC01000017.1:0-87945 GCF_000293195.2 Sphingomonas sp. LH128 | reverse complement strand
CGCTGCGCGGTGACGATGATCTCCTGCTGCGGCGCGGTGTGCGATGCGAGATCGGACGTGGTCGTTCCAAGCGGAAAGCAGGAAAGGCGCAGGCGTGCGATCGCGGCCTGCATCTGCGGGGTCGCGACACGGTTGAGACGGCCCGCGACGGCGCTGACTTCGGCTTGGGCAAACGCCTGCCCGTTACCGTTCGCCAGCGTCAGCCATGCGAACAGGTCCAGGTTGCGGCCATCGGTGGCCTGTGTCGCCACATAGCTCGCGCGCCAGTCGAAGCCGGAGGCAAGATAACTTAGCCGCACGGTGACTGTGCGGGCGGAGGGGCTGTCGGTCGTCACACTCAGTACCGGCTTGCCCGACAGGCCGGCGGGAACGCCGCCGAACGCCAGCTTCTCGGGCAGGCCGGAGCATCGCAGTGCCTCTATTCCGCTGGCGGAGCTAAGGACGACGCCCTGTTGCGGGCCGGCGACGATCGTGGCTTCCTCGCTGGTCGCGCGGCCGGTCACCTTATCCGTGCGGGTGATCGTCACTTCGCGGCCCAGCGTTCCGTCGATCAGCGACGCAGGCGAGAGCAGGCGTGCATCGCGGTTCTTTTCGATCGTGCCGCCGGGCAGCCCGTCGATCACCGCGCTGACCGGAATGATGCCCTCGGCTACGCCTTCGAAACGTAGCTCCGCGCGGCCGCGCGGCAGGCGGACCTTGCGGGTTTCGGTGATCATTGCGAACCCGCGCGGGTTGGCCCTGTCGATCTCGCCCCGGGCATAGGCCGCGCGGTAGACGGTCAGTGCGACCCGTACAGGAGCGGCCGAGACAATTATCCGCGTCTCCTGCGCCACGCCCGCTGACGGCGAGGCACCGGCCGCGAGGATGATGGCGAGATGGAGCCGGGCCATCAGTAGCGGGTGTCGAATGTCGCGGTGACCACCGCTTCCCCGTTTGCCGGAACCGGCACCTGCCAGACGGCTGCCCCGGCATCGCGGCGCTCGCTCTTGCGGTTTTCCTCGGTGATCCGCGTATCGCTCCAGTCGAGCCCGTTCTGTACCAGTTCCACCGTCACGCCGCGCGCGCGCGCGTTGGTGAGGCGATAGCGCATCTGGGTGCGCCAGCGGTTGGGGTTGACCCGGGTTCGGGCGACCACGACGGGCTGCACCTTCACGTCGAAGGCGTCGCCGGTCGGCAGGGCGATGGTGGAGCCCTGCGGCGTGTGGCCGATGGTGTTCTCGCCGGTGAACTGCGGCTGTCCGCGCGCATCGCGCACATAGACGCGAACGGTGCCTGCGGGAAGGGCATCGCCAAGGCCGCCCGCGCCCGAGTTGGCGAAGCTCAGGACGCTTTGCGCACTGCGCGCCTCATCCGCGCTGGCGAGCCAGCCGTTCTCGAAGCGATAGCCCGAACTTGCGGTCACGCCTTTCACATCCAGGAAGCTGACCTGCTTGGTCTGCTTGTCCGCGATCGTTGTCCGCTCTGCCAGAGAGTAGAGATAGAAGTCGCCCAACTGCTCACGCGAGGCGCTTTCGGTGCCGGGGCTGGTGCGCGTTATGCGGCGCGGCTGGGGCATGTACATGTCCGCGCCGCTGGCACTTCCGACGTCGCCCGCGACGAGCAGGGTCTTCGCATGGGAAAAGGTTGTGCCGCTGTTGTTCTGCAACGTAATCCAGCCCTGTACGTCGATCTTGCCGGTCTTGTCGTCGAACAGGGCGACATAATCCGCGTTCCAGCGCAGACCGCCCGTGAGATACGACAGCGTCGTCGGCCGCGTTCCGGGCCGCGTGCTAGCCAGCGTGACCGAAAGCGTCGGCCCTGCCCGCAGCGATTCAGGCACCCGATCGAACACGGCGCGAACCGGAAGCCCGTCGTCGCGCAGAACCTCGATGCGTCCCCCGATGTCGAGCACAACTCCGCCGTTCACCGCCAGCACGCGGGCGCGTTCGCGCGTCTCTGCGCCGGTGGCGGGATTGGTGCGGATCAGCGTGATCGTTTCCCCGACCGCCTTTTCCATCAGGCTGGAAGGAGAGAGCAGGTCATAATCGAAGTTCTGCTCCACGATCGCCGCGTCGGCGACGGTGAGCGAAACCGTGGCCGGGCGGATCTGGGCGCTGACGTCGGGAAAGTCCTGGCGCACGCGCCCGTTAGCGAGGTTCAGCGTGCGAATGTCCTGCACCAGAGCCACATCGTTGTTGTATATGGTAATCGACAGATCGCCTTGAGCGGTCGGCGTCGCGGGGACGCTCGTGTCCTGTGCCGCCAGCGGGACGGAAGCGGAAGCAAGCAGGGCTGCCCAGCCGAAGTACCTCTTACGCATCGACTTCCCCCTTCGTCTTGGCATGCCGGTGTCGCATAGTGTCGAAGCCAGATTGAAAAGACCAGTACGCGAACAGGATTTCAGAACAAATTCAACGAAGCAAATCGTCCGGCGTTGGCCGATGTCCAGCGGGAACTGACAGGAGGCATGGTTTTGGCAGTCGCAGCGGTAAAAATCGGGCGTTGCAGCGCCGCGCTCATTATTGCGCTTTGGCCCATGCGGCCTGCCGTTGCGCAAGCGGCACTCGCAGAATCGGCGCCTGCGCAATCCGTGGAGATGTCGCCGGCGGGTGAATACGTGCATTCCGAAATGGAACTGGTGGCGGGCATTCGCCTAAACAAAGACGGAACGTTCGAATATGGGCTGACGGTCGGCTCGCTTGATGAACGGGCGAAAGGGCGCTGGGCGCTGGCTGGCGGCCATATCGAACTGACCAGCGATCCGCGGCCGATTGCGCCGACGATAACAGCCGCGCGCGTCGATGCCGCTCCGGGCCAGCCCTTCGCGTTCAGGCTGCTCGCGCCCAATGGCACCGACGTGCCGGGCGTCGACTTCAGCATCGATTTCGACATTGGCGACCCTTTGCAAGATTACACGAACGGCTCTGCATGGCGTCTTCCTGCGGACGAGACGCGCACCCCGCGTTTCGTGACGTTCGCAATGCCGACCTACCACCTGCGTTCCCCACGAATGCCGCTCGATGCACGGGCGGGGACAATCGCGAATTTCGCCCTGATACCGAACGACTTCGGTGTCGCCGACCTGACGGGCGTTGTCGCCGAGATAGCAGGGGACACCCTGACGCTGCATCGACCGGAAGGTACGATGCGCTTTCGCAGGTCGTCGGTGGTGCGGGATTAATGGTGCCGGACGCTCCTTGCCGGCGCTGCCGCGCTCAGTCGATGAAGACGGTGTTCGCGGCGATGGTGTGAAGAACCGCCATTTTGCCAGGTCGCTTTCCCCGACGGTCTGGTCCGTCCGGAAGGCCGTCAGAATTGCACCGAACCCGCTGCCACGCAGCTGGCTGGAAGGTCCTGAAACCGACTAAGTGGCCGGCAACGACGGTTCCATCGCTGTGTCCGCCAAGGCTATGCCGGACAGTACGTGGGCGGGGGCCCAGATGTGCGCCGGAATAGCGGAAGCGGACGGTCTGCACTGAGGGAGCGAAATTTCTTTGCTGAGTGTCTTGATGGGTAGGTCGCGGTGGAGCCCTCCTGGTCATCCCTGTGGTGCTGGGCAACAGCAGCTTCCGTGCGAAGACACAGCCACACGATGAATCTCGATGATCGCGCTAAGCTCGCCAGATAACGTCGGTATGTAACAAGCACATTCCCGTGTGATGTTACACGAACTGCCCAGCCGCCTACTCCATTCGCAATGGTTCCAAACCAATGCGCGAATTTCTCCGACGGGCGGTGGCCAGCGCCAAGGGGGTTCGCTCTGCTGGTCGCATCCGTGCTTGCCTTGATGCGATTATTCCGTAGCTTACGTAAATATCCATATTGAGGGGCAACAAAATGGATAAGCGCGTTGCGTCACGGGGCGGACCATCGAACCGGCGGACGACCAATCTGTTTCTCGGATCCGCTCTGGCGAGCATGGCCGTTGGCCTTGCCTTGCCGGCACATGCGCAGGATGCCTGCGGGCCTCACATCGATGGCGCGGTCACCTGCACTCCGGCGGGCAATCCTTATCCGGACGGGATCGAGTACTACTCTCCCGCCGCCGATCCGGCGCTCGATCCCGGCCTAGATCCCTCCGCGCCGGTGCTCGACCTGACCGTCGTGCTGGAGCCCGGCGTGCGAATCGCCCCGACAGCCAGCGTACCGGGCGTGGCGGTGATCGGATTTAACGATGGCGCGGTGACGCTCGATGGCGGGGTCGATACCGCGATCGAGGTGAGCGGCACCGGATCGCTCGGCGTGCTTGGTCTCACCAATTACGGCGACCTCACGATCAACACCGACAGCATCGTCGCCAGCGGGCGTGCATCGGGCGGGATCAACGCCAATTCGAACGAAGGTAACGTCTCGATCACTGCCAATACCATCAATGTGACGGGCAACAGCGGGATGGGGATCAGCGCCAATTCCTATCGTGGTGACGTGACCATCGACGTCGGCAGCGTCTCGTCCTCGGGCTACTACGTCGGTGGCATCAATGCCTACGCCGGGCGCGGCGACATCTCGATCACCGCGGGCACGGTGAGCACGACGGGCGGCAGCTTCTACAGCTACGGCTCGACGGCGATCGAGGCGCGGTCCTATTACGGCTCCATCGGCATGGACCTCGGCACCGTATCGACCGAGGCGGACTATTCGAACGGCATCACGGCAGTGTCCTTCGCCGGAGACGGCGTGGTGGACATCGCCGCCGACACCATCACCACCGCAGGCTTCGCCTCGCTGGGCGTGCTGATGCAGGCCGATACCGTGAACCTCTCGGTGGAAAACCTCAGCACCAGCGGCGACGGAGCCTACGGTGCGGTAATGTTCAGTACCGGCGTCGGCGGGGCGAGCTTCACCTCGACCGGCACGGTGTCGACGAGCGGCGAAGACGCGATGGGCGTCCTGGCGAAGTCGTACTACGGCGGCAGCACGGTGATCGACGTGGCCAACGTTACCACGCAGGGCAACAATTCGACGGCGGTTTACGGCTATTCGCAAGTGGGCGATGTGGCGATCACGGTCCATGACGCATCGACGCTGGGCGACAATTCCCCGGCGGTGGAGGCGGTGGGCTACAACGCCTCCGTCACCGTCACCGGTATGGTCTCGACGCAGGGCGAAGCCTCCGAGGGCGTCGTGGCGGTCGGCTTCCTCGGCAACGCCAACGTCGTCAACACCGGCTCGATCAGCACCGGCGGCAATGGTTCGACGGGTATCTACGCGGGCGCCTATTACGATGTGGCGGTGAGCGGCACCGGTTCCGTCCAGACGAGCGGCGACGGCGCGGTCGGCATCGAAGGGTACAGCCGCTATGGCAGCATCAGCGTCACCGCAGGTTCGGTGACGACGACCGGCGAGTATGCGCAGGGCATCCGCGCCTATGCGGCAAGCGTCTATGGCGGCAGTGACGTGACGGTGAATGTCGGTTCGGTCACGACCAGCGGCACACTGTCGGACGGGATCGCCGCGCTGTCTCTGACCGGCAACGTCGATGTGACCTCCACCGGGGCGATCTCGACGGCAGGCGACGGGGCCTTCGGCGCCTATGCCTTCAGCCTGCTGGGCGATGCCTCGATCACCGTGAACGACGTGACTACGACCGGCGACGATGCGGTGGGCGTGCAGGCCTATGGCTACAACGCCAGCGTCACCGTCAATGGCGACCTGTCGACCAGCGGCACGGACGGCAATTTCTACTTCGGTGCGGGCGGCGTGCAGGCGACGGGCTCTTTCGGCACCGCAACGGTCATGATCAACGGCTCGGTCACGACCGCGGGCAATTACGCCACCGGCGTCTTCGCGAGCGGCTATTACGGCGCGACCGTCACCAATTCCGGCGCAATCTCGACCCGTGGCGACTTTGCCAACGGCGTCACCGTCGAGGCTATCTACGGCCCCGGCGTCGTGGTGAACGACGGCACGATCGCGACTTCGGGAGCGAGCAGCGCGGGCATCATCGTCGATGGATACGATGACGTCGCGGTTCGGGGCTCGGGCTCGGTCACGACCTCGGGCAACTATTCGGCGGGTATCGGCGTATCGACCAGCTACGGTACGGCATCGGTGACGATCGGCTCGGTGGCGACCACCGGCGAAGTGGCGACAGCGATCAACGCATATGGCTCGCAAGGCGCGGCGGTCAGCGTCGGGACGGTTTCGACCGAGGGGACCAACTCGCTCGGCGTGCTGGCAGGCAGCTACGGTAATGTCAGCGTTACGGCGGGTAACGTTTCCACGTCGGGGGACGACAGCGATGCGATCCGGGCGGCGACGTTTGGCGCGGGCAGTACGATCACCATCGATGCGGGCACGCTGAGCACGGCGGGCGCAAACAGCAACGCGATCACCGCGCTCGGCTTCGGCGGCGACGTGGCGATCAACCTGACCGGCGCGGTTTCGGCGGCGCAGGATACGGCAGTGACGATCCAGTCAGCGGGCGACGTGACCGTTGCCATCGGCGCGGCGGGCTCCGTGACGGGCGCGATCGACGGGATCGAGACCGATGCCGAAGGCACGACCACGATCACCAATCGAGGCACGCTCAACACCGGCAGCGGGCATGCCATAGTGGTGGCGGGTGGCCCGGCCGTGGTCGCCAACGCGGGCACCATCAACGGGCGCGTGCTGCTTTCGGCGGGCGATGATCGCTTCACCAACACCGGTTTGTTCCGCGCAAGCGCCGGTAGCGACTTCGGCGCAGGTAGCGACGTGTTCACCAACACCGGAACGCTGCTCGTCGATGCGCCAGGTACTGCGCCGCTCAGCGTGACCTTCAACGGGCTGGAGGCCTTTGCCAACTCCGGCCTCGTCGACATGCGCAATGGCACCGTGGGCGACCAACTGACGCTGCCCGGCTCCTTCACCGGGTCGGGCGCGAGCCGACTGGGCCTCGACCTCACCTCCAGCGCGGCGGGCGTAATGACCGCCGACCGGCTGAACGTCGGCACGGCGGCGGGATCGACACAGATCCAGCTAGATCTGGGCGGCACCGTCTACGTCACGCCGGGGCTGACCCTGGTGCAGGCTTCGGCGGCTTCCTCGCCCACGGCCGTCACGCTTGCGCCGAACCTGGCTGACGTGGGCTTTGTGGCGCTCGATCTCGTTTACCGGCCGACGACGTTCGCCTATCAACTCGTCGGCACACCGGGCGCGGGGGCCTATCGCGCGGCCAAGGCGCTCGAGGGCGCGCAGAGCCTCTGGTATCGCTCGGCCGACGCGGTAACGGCGCACCTTACCGCCGTGCGCGACGGACGGTTCTCCAATGCTGCAAACTCGGGCGGTTTCTGGCTGCAGATGTCGGGCGGCGTCGACAAGCGGGACGAGACCCGCGCGGTCAGGCAGTTCGGCATCGCGCGCAGCTACAACCTCGATTACCGACAGGACTATTTCGGCGGCCAATTCGGGTTCGACATCGGCACGATGGGCGAGAAGGGCGGCGTGGTCTTCGGCGTGACCGGCGGCTACTTGTCCTCCACCCTGCGCTTCGCCGAAGCGACCCGGTTCGACTACGACGGGCTCAACCTCGGTGCCTATGCATCGCTTCAGGCGGGCGGGTTCTTCGCCAATGCGCTGGTCAAGTACGACCACTACTGGATCGATGCGCATGGTGGATCGACCGGGTACAAGGACGGCCTCGGCGGCAACGCCATCGGTGCGCAGGCGGAAGCGGGCTTCCGTTTCGGATCGACCGGGTTCTTCGCCGAACCGCTGGCGAGTATCGCTTACGTCCGCACCAGCCTCGACGATCTGGAGGCGGTCGGTCAGGTGCTCGACTACGACCGGGCGGATGGGCTGCGCGGCAAGGCGGGCCTGCGTATCGGGGGCACCAGGGCCATCGGTGGCGGCAACATGCTTACCTTCTATGCCAGCGGCATGGCGGTGAAGGAGTTCAAGGGCCGGGACGGCGCGACCTTCGTGTCCGGACCATATTCGTTGGCCCTCGGCAACCGGCGCATTGGCACGTATGGCCAGGGCACGCTGGGCCTCAACGTGACGACGCCGGGCGGGATCAGCGGCTTTATCGAGGGCACGCTCGACGCCAGCGGCGACTACAGCGGCGCGGGCGGCCGGGCGGGGATCAAGATCCCATTCTGAAGCATCCCGGCAAGCAGGATATCATGACGGATACGGACAAGGCCTCCGCGAACGGGCCGACCAACATCTCGGTCTCGCGCGGGCTGGCGGACTGGCTGCTGCGCAACCGCACGAGCTTCGCTTTCACTTCGTACCAGACCGGGCAGTTGTTCCTGACCGGAGTACTGGCGAACGGGACGATCTCGTTCAACCAGCAGAACTTCACTCGCGCGATGGGCGTCTGCTACCAGCCGGGACGGCTTTACCTCGGATCGCTGCATCAGGTCTGGCGGCTGGAGAATATGCTCAAGCCCGGGCAAGTGGCGAACCAGCAGTTCGACATGGCCCTGGTCCCGCGCAACGCGCAGACGACGGGCGACGTCGACGTGCATGAGATCGGCACCGACCGGGCGGGCCGCGTTCTGTTCGTCAACACGAAGTACAGCTGCCTCGCCACTCTGGACCTGAACCACAGCTTCCGCCCGATCTGGAAGCCACCCTTCATCTCGAAGCTGGCGCCCGAGGATCGCTGCCACCTCAACGGCATGGCGATCCACGACGGCCGCGCGCGCTATGTTACCGCCGTCAGTCGCAGCGACATCGTCAACGGCTGGCGCGAGCGTCGTCACGAAGGCGGCGTGCTGATCGATGTGGAGACCCACCGCATCGTCACCGATCAGCTCTCGATGCCGCACAGCCCGCGCATCGACGGCGCATCGGTACTGGCGCTGGACAGCGGGCGCGGGCAGATCATCCGTATCGACCCGGCGAGCGGCGACAAGACCGACATCGCCTTCTGCCCGGGCTTCCTGCGCGGCATGGCGCTGCACAACGGTCACGCGCTCGTCACCGTGTCCAAGCCGCGCAACGGCACGTTCGCCGGCCTCCTGCTCGACGGCGAGATGAAGACGCGCGATGCCGAGCCATGGTGCGGCGTGCTGGTGGTGGAGCTTGCCAGTGGCAGCATCGTCGAGTGGATCAAGCTGGAAGGCTTCATCACCGAACTGTTCGACGTGGCCGTTCTGCCCGCCGTCCGCTGCCCGATGTCGATCGGGCCGGAGACGCTGGAAATCCGCTCGACTATCAGCTTCGACGAGACGGTGCGGCCGCTGGATTGAGAGTATCTGCACGCCGATCTTCCACCGCTATTGGGCATGCAAACCAGGAAAGCGCACCTGGCTGAAGCGGCGCATTGCCGGCTTCAGGCACTCCGTTGGACGTCGTCTTATTGCAGGATTGCCGTTCAGGAGGCTGGCATGGCAAGAATGCCCAATTGTTGACCGCCAATATACCATCTGGATGGGCCGGCCTTGGCGTCGACGTTAAAGCTCCGCTGCCTCAGGAACACGGCCAGGTTCAAGGAAAGCCTTCAGGCGGGCGGCAGTTTCGGGGGGCCGATTGTAGACTATCAAATGCCGGGACCGACCATCTAGGCCGCGGCTCGCAAGCTAAGGAAGCCACAGCGGATCGACCTCGCCGGCACGCATTGCTTTGCTAAAGACTCGGTAGCCGATCAAGGCGATGCTGATCCACCATGCAGCGACTGCGGCGTTAAGATAGAGCGGCATTCCGAGGATGAACGGTGTCGCCTGCCGAACATTTGGGGACCATTGGCCGACGTTTCCCATATTGTAAGGCATTCCAACCGGGCTTTCCGGCATCAGGCTTGCCTGTGGGAACAGTGTCGTGATGAAAAAGAACGGCAGCCAGTAAGCGAGCACGACGATCGTGGCTACTCGCGCCGCCACGATCGGCTCGCGCGACTTGCGGAACAGCAGCCACAGGCAGATCAGCGACACGCTGTCGAGCAGCAGGAACATCGCCGCATCGTGAAACAACGCGTGCGGCGGCCAGGTCGCGATGGCGAGCATATGCGCCGTCGAACCTTCGGCATTGTCGATGATCGTCGATCCGATCGCGCCCAAGGCAAGGCTGGCCGCGATCATCCCGCGGCCGATCATAACTCTGTTCATTCAAAACTCCCACTGACAGTGACCCATGAGGCAGGTCCGCGCGACCGCTCACTTCATCGATCGCGGAACGACGGGGATCGCCGCGAACGCGCGAGCGTCATGCGCCGGGACAGCAAGAACCTGCGGATAGCGTGCGACGATCGACCTGATCCGCGCGATGTCGACGGCTTGGGTCTCAAGCCGGGCCGGAGTGAATGTAACGGCCAGAAGAATGGTCCCGATCAGTAGAACGACCAGGACCGATCCGAACACGATCAGGAATTTCCGCAATGCCGCGCGGGACGGCGTTTTCTGTTCATCCGGCATCTCGGGCACCTTATGTCGTTGCCGTGATTGCGATCGGAGACGTCATGCCCGCGTGAACTATGCCGAGCATGCCTCATTCGATATGATGGGTTATCTTATCGCAATTGATACGATAGGCAAGACTATCGTTTGGAGCGAGATTGGAATGAAAGATTGGGCGAGCGACCATCCCAAGGCAAAGCTGATGGCGCGAAAGCGGGAAGTCATCCTGAGCGCCGCGAAGGAAGCATTCCTGAGTCACGGCTACAGTGGGGCAAGCATGGAAGGCATTGCCGCTGCGGCAGGCGTGTCGATCATGACGCTGTATCGGCATGCGGAGAACAAGGATGATCTGTTCGCGGCGGTGATCGAAAGCGCTTGCCACCCGGCTGACCGGGAGGAAGAAGCCGCGTTGGCAGCATCGCTGAAAAAGTCGCTTCGGGACATTCTCGTATTCGTTGGCGTCATGTTTCAGGAGCGGCTGGCCGGCGAGGATACCGTGACGTTGTTTCGAGCGGTCATGGTTGAGACCAAACGCTTTCCACAACTCGCCCGGATGGCCTTTGACGGTTTGATCGGCTCACATCAGGCGGCGCTCGACGCATTCTTGGCCGGTCGCACCGAGGCAGATGGCCTGAAAGAAACAGAGCGGCGGATGCTCGGAGCCGAGTTCCTCGACCGACTGGTCGGACTGGATATCTACAAGGTCATGCTAGGGCTGAACGGACCTTCAAGCGAAGAACGACGTGTTCGCGCACAACGCGCGGCAGATGCTCTGCTGGACAGCCTGACCATGGAGACATAGTTCAACCGCGTCTGAGATGGCTTCCCGAGGCATATTATGCCCGCGAAGCGCCCGCAGCGACCACGAAAACCGGCGGCACTGCGCCGGCATGACCCTGCAACGCTCGCTCGCTGCGTCCAGCTTGCGCCTGCTGATGCAGCGAACTTGCGTCCGGTTTATGCCACGTCATCGAGAAGGCTGAAGCCATGATGCTCTGCCAGCATCCTCAGGCTCTCTTGCCTATGTTGTTCGCTCGACGGACCGCCTCCTTCGTTCGGGCGTTCCCGTGAAGAATTTGGCCCATAGAGCATCTATCCATTACTGGTTAAATAATGAACCATCAAATTCCGGGGTAAGCATGTCAGTTATTGCGCTGGCGATAGGCCAAAAACTGCTGTGACTCCGTAATATACGATTGGAAATTTATTCATCGCGCGTGAGTTGCCAAAAATTCTTGATGCGGTTCAGAGCGGTAATATCGCCTTTAGCCAAATTCTGTCACCCTGGGGCCGGTACACAGCATGAAATTCATGCTGCCACGTACCGATGATCTGCGCCTTTCCTATCTGATAGCTGACCGACGGCCCCGCCGCGAAAACCTTGCCGCGAAAGCCGCGCAGCGCGTCGATGGTGGCCTCCGCGCCCGCGTCTGAGACCTTGTCGTCCGTCGTCTGCGCGTAGAAATAGCCTGCCGCGCCCAGCTTCAGCTTGCCGATCTGCTGGCCCACCGCGAAGTCCGCGTGGAACTCGTCGCCTGACCGGTAATCGGCGCCGGTCGGGTTGAACGGCGTAACCATCGCGTCCCCGTTGCGGAAATTCATGTCGTACATCAGCTTGAGATCGGCGGAGAAACCGCTCTTGCCGTAATAGGCAAAGGCGACGACAGGTTCGACGCTCCAGTAATTGCGGCCGATGTTCGACAGCTTGCGTGGGTTGTAGCGGCCCACCGGCACCGTCACGTCCACCCCCGTGGTGATGTGGACGCCGCTCGGGAAGTGCCAGCCCAGCATGACCGGATCAACGATGACGTCGCCGATGCCGGTGGTCTCGTCCGCCATGCCCGCCGCGCCGACGCGCAGGTTCACCACCGGCACGATCGCCTGCATCGCCCAGCTCGCGCCGAGGATACGCGTGTCGGTGACATGGACGATGCGCGCAATCGCGGCGTCGGCGCGGGCGTGGAAGTCCGGCAGCTGGCCGGAATCGCCGTTGCCGTCGTTGAAGCGGTCGGCATCGTAGTGCTCGACGTAGCCGAGCAGGTACGTGCCGGGCGGGGGCAGAGCGGCTCCGGAATAGCCCTCGGCGCCGTTGGGGTAAACGCCGCCGCCCGCTTCGGTCGCAAGCGCCGGATGGGCGGCCAGTGCGCCTGCGGCCAGAGCCAGCTTCAGCGCAGTCTTCATCGTCCTCATGGTCATGATCTTTCCCTGTCGTTGTTTTGAGTGTCTGATCAGGCGGCTCGGTCGATCTGCCGGTATTGTCCGCCGTAGAAGAGCAGTGGTTCCTCCTCAGCGCCGCCGTGCTGTGCGTGGTGCAGCACTTCGCCGACGAACAGGCCGTGGTCCCCGGCGGGGAAGACGTCGCGCAAGGTGCAGACGAGATGGGCGAGGGCGCCCTCGATCAGCGGCACCGCGCCGTGACGGGTGAAGGGAATTTCGGCCGCCCCCGGTCGTCCGGCGAAGTGGTTGGACAGCCCCTGCTGCTCCGCGCCGAGGATGTTGAGACCGAATTGCCCGCCCTCGCGCAGCATGGCGGCCATGCGTGCGTGGTTGCCGATGCTGACGAGCACCAGTGCGGGCTCCAGCGACACCGAGGTGAAGCTGTTCGCGGTCATCCCGTGGACCGCGCCTTCACGCTCGCAGGTGACGATCGTGACGCCGGTGGCGAAGCGGCCGAAAGTGCGGCGCAGTTCGATACGGTCCATGGCTCACACCGTTTCCGCTAGGAAGGCGGCGGTCAGCGCCGGGTCGGCGATGGTCGGGAAGAACCCGCGCGGATCGTCGAAGTTGTTGGCGAACCAGTGCGCCACGCGCGGCTGTGCTCCGGCAGCGCCGAGCAACTCGACCATATGCTGCGGCGGGGGCTGCAGCATGCCGTTGGTCCATGCGACCACATCGCGCGCATAATCCCAGTAGCGATCGAAGGTGCGCTGCATCCACGCCGCGTCGAAAGCCTTGCCCTCGTTCTCCAGGATCGAGGCGAGGTAGGACGCGGCGCACTTGGCGGCGTTGTTGGCCCCCTGACCGGTGATCGGATCGTTGAGGCAGACCGCATCGCCCACGCCCAGCGCCTTCGCGCCCGAGGGCAGCGTCAGCACCGGCTTGCGCACCGTCGGCGGGAAGCGGCCGCACAGCGCACCGAGATCATCGGTCAGAGTGCAGTCGCGGCTGCGCTCGTACTCCCAGGGCAGGAAGCGCTTGAGAATGTGCTGGCTGATCTCCAGATGCTCCTCGGGGCTGGCCCCGGCGCTCCACAAGTCCATCGGGCCGCCGGGGATCGCCTCGAAGACCATGATCTCGCACGGGCCGCTCAGCGTCAGCGCGGGGAACACGAAGTATTCGCCGATGCCCGGGATCAGGTTGAAGTTGACCGCGCTGTATTCCTCACGCGGGCGCATGCCGTGCACGTATGTGAGCGCGAGGCTGCGCATCGGCTTGTCGAAGGGAGACTTTTCCGCATCCCGCTCGAACAGCCGCCCGACTTCGCCCTTGCCCGAGGCGACGAGCACGAGATCGCATTCGCGCGCGAGGTCTTCCAGTTCGGCGATCCCGGCATCGACGATGCGCAGTTCGCCGCCGCGCGCCTCGAATTCATCCATCCAGCGCGGCATCTTCACGCGCTGGTCCACCGACTGCGCGGGCGCATCGAGACGCGCCGACCAGTCGAGCAGCTTGTCCGGACCTTCTCCCGCCAGCGCAAAGCCGATGCCCTCCACCGGCGGGCAGGCCTCATCCCAGAACGCGAGGCCCAGCGCCCTCTCGTGCGATCGGGCGGTGTCGAACATGCACTGGCTCGACGTGACGCGCCCGGCGGCGATCTGCGCGCCGGTGAGGTTGGAAAGCATGACCACCTGATGGCCGCTGTCCAGCAGCCCGATGCCCAGCTGCAACCCTGCCTGTCCTGCTCCCACGATGCCGATCTTGGTCATCTTGCCCAGCCTTTTCCTGTGATTGATCGAATGACCACAGGATAGGCAGGGCGGCCGCGCGGGCTCTATGCAGCCAGTGCAGCCGCCATTCGGCCAGTGCCGAAATCAGGTGCCGAAATCAGATGACGCTGCCCGAACCACCAGTCAGCTTGGCGATGGCAGGTCCGGCCTGCTCCGGCCCCATCGCCAGATAGCCGCCCTCCACCCGCAGTTCGGAGCCGGTGGTGAAGCTGGCATGGTCCGAACACAGGAACAGCGCGCCGTCGGCCACTTCTTCGGGCCGCCCGAGACGCCCGAGCAGGTGGAACTCGGCGGCCACCGCATCGGCCTTCGCCAGATCGCCGCCCGAAAGCCCCGCGATCGGGTCCGACCATGTCCAGCCTGCCACCAGCGCATTCACGCGGATACCGTGCGGCGCATAGTCCAATGCCTGCTGCTTGGTCAGATGCAGAATGCCCGCCTTGGACACCGGATAAGTCCAGCGCCCGGCCTGCGCGGCATGGCTGCTGATGCTGGCCATGTTGACCACGCTGCCGCGATTCTGCGCCAGATAGGGCCGCGCCATCTCCACCAGGATCGCCCCGCTGACCAGATTGACGTCGAGCGTCTCCAGCCACTCGGCGCGGGTCGATGCCGCGCCGTTGTCGACGTAGGAGCAGGCGTTGTTGACGATGCAGTCGATGCCGCCGAAGCCCTCCACCGTGCGCGCCACCAGCGCCGACAGCGCGGCGTCGTCGCGGATGTCGGTCTCCACCGCCAGCGCCCGCGTGCCCAGTTCGCTCGCCAGTTCCTCAGCCGGAGCGCCCGAGCGCGCCGCGATCACCACGTTCGCACCTTCCTCGTGAAAGCGCCGGGTCAGCACCTTGCCGATGCTTGCCGCGCCGCCGGTGATGATGACTGTCCTGCCTGCGATACCCTTCATGTCGATCGTCCTTGCCATGCTTCGATGGCCTCGGTCTGATACCGGCGACGGGCGCGGGGAAGGCGCCGCAGCGCCTACTGCGCGTTTTGCAGCGCCGCGCGCACAGGCACTGCACTTTGCGCATGGTCCGGGTCCTCAAGCGGGACTCCTTGTCCGATGGAATGGTTGCAGATGGCAGCATTCCGTGATGTACTTTCCCCATAACGATGACGGGCCGAAAGCCCGACCATGACGGGGAGCACAGGCTCATGCTGGACGGGACATTCCGCCCGCTGAGCGGCCATCGCCTGTTCGCGTCGACCGATGTCGACGATGCACGCGACACGGTCGCTCGGATCTATTGCGACCATCGCCTGACGCCGTGCGAGCGCGGCGGGCGGGTCGATGCCTGGCAGAACGCGGTGCGGCTCAAGCGCACCACGCTGAGCGCGATGAGCTACGGCGCCGATGTGCGCGTGGAGCCGTCGCGGCTAAGCGACTTCTACCTGCTGATGCTGCCCTATTCGGGCAAGGCGGAAGTCGAGGCGGGCGGACGGCTGGTGGCTGCGCACGGCGAACTCGGCACGATCCTCAACCCGACCGAGCAGGTGGCGATGCGCTGGTCCGCCGATTACGCCAAGCTGATGGTGCGCATCGAGCGCGCCGCGCTGGAGCAGCAGTTGTCCGCGATGCTCGGCCGCCCCTTGCGCGAACCGCTCAACTTCCGCCTCGCCATTCCGAAGGACGGCCCCGGCGCCAACTGGTGGCCCTTCGTGCAACTGCTCATCAGCCATGTCGAGCATCAGGGGCGCAGCGGCGCCAATGCGATCAGCCTCGAACTGCTGGAGACGGCGCTGTTGACCAGCCTGCTCGAAGGACAGGTTCACAACTATTCGGACAGCCTGCACTCGCGCGCCTGCACCGTGGCGCCGCGCCATGTCCGGCTGGTCGAGACCTTCATCGAGGAGCACGCCGCCGACCCCATCGGCATCGAGGATCTGGTGAAGGCGAGCGGCGTCAGCGGCCGCGCCCTGTTCGACGGGTTCCGCCGGTTCCGCGACACCTCGCCGATGGCGCACCTGCGCACGGTGCGCCTGCGCCGCGTGCGCGACGACCTGCTCTCGGCCAGCGAGGGTGTTACGGTTTCCGCCGTCGCCAGCCGCTGGGGCTTCTTCGAATTCGGCCGCTTTGCCGGGCAATACCGCCAGCTGTTCGGCGAAACGCCCTCCCAGACGCTGCGCCGCCGCTGAAGCGCAAAAACGGGCGCCTCCCGCAAGGGAAGCGCCCGTTTCATTCCATACCCATACCCTCGTCATTGCGAGCGCAGCGAAGCAATCCAGGGCGGTTTATGCGGCCCGGGATTGCTTCGCGGCTTCGCCGCTCGCAATGACGACCCTTTGAGGCCGATCAGAACGAATAGCGCGCGCCGATCTGGAACATCCGCGGCGGCTTGTACGACACTTCGTTGCAGCCGCAGAACGTCGCGAGGTCGAAGCCCTGCACGCCCGCGCGCGCGTCGGTCAGGTTGCGCACCGCGAACGTGATGTCCCACGGGTCCAGCTTCCAGTTCACGCTGGCGTTGACCATCACGTAGCCGCCGAACTTGTCGGCCGAGAAGTTGCGCAGGTTGTAGTAGAAGCTGCTGGTGTATTGCGCATCGCCGCCCACAGACATGCGCCCGCCCAGCGCGTCGAAGCCGTAGCGGATGATGCCGGTGGCCTGCAGGTGCGGGGCGTAGACCGGCTCCACGTCGCGCACGATCGGGCCGTCCACGCGCAGCGGCACGTCCTTGACCTTGGCGTCGAACCACGAGACGGAAACGCCGGTGTCCAGTCCGTCGAGCGGCTGCGTGAACACTTCCGCCTCGATACCGTAGGTGCGCGCATCGGCATTGATGACCACGCCCGAAACGCCGGTGAACAGGAACGCCTGATAGTCCTTGTAATCGTAGTAGTAGGCAGAGGCGTTGAAGTGCGAACGGCCGTCCGGGAACGTGTACTTGAAGCCGCCTTCGTAGCTGGTCAGCGTCTCGCCCTTGTAGGGGATCGCGCTTGTCGGCACGGCAAGGCCGCCCGCCAGCTGCGCGTTGTAGCTGCCCGCCTTCACGCCGCGATTGACGCCGAAGTAGAGCATCAGGTCGCTGTCCGGCCGATACTCGATCTGCGCCTTGCCTGCCCACAGCGTCTGACCGCGTTTGTCGGTGTACGGGGCTCCGTTGTCGGGGCCGATCACGGTGGGCGTGCCGGTGTGGACCTTGCGCGAATCCGGCGTGCTCCAGATGCCCTGGAAGAAGGCGTAGTCCTTCTGCTCGCGGATCACGCGGCCGCCCAGGATCATCGTCAGCTTCGGCGCGAACTTCCATTCGACCTGGCCGAAGGCGGAATAGGAGTCGGTCTTGAGCCGCGCATCGACGCCAAGGTCCATCGGCGCACCCGGCACCACGCTGCCGACCGGGAACTTGAGGCCGTTGAGCGAGTGGTTGTCGATGTGCAGGTAGAAGCCACCCGCCACCCAGTTCAGGCTGTCGGTAGACCCGTTGAGGCGCAGTTCCTGCGAGTAGGTGTTGGCATTGACACCCGCATAGTTCGCCGCCTGATTGCCCGGTCCGGCATCCACATCGACGAACAGCAGCTTCTCGAAGTGCTTGTAGTCGGACACCGAAGTCAGGCTGACCGCGTCCGACAAAGCGAACTCGGCCGTCAGGTTGAGGCCTTGCGTCTTGACGTGGTTGTGGTTCTTGAACGCGAAGTCGCTGGAGGTGGCGAAGTCCTTTCCATCCGGGTCGATGTAGCCGAAGAAGTCCCCGCCTGCGACCGGACGGCCATAGCTGTCGCCGAAGACGCCGTTGTTGTCGGTGTCCGAACCCATGTCCTGCCCATTCGCGCCGATCGTCGCGCGGGTTTCATTGGCGGCAGCATTGCGCACGTCGATCAGTTCGCCGTCGGCATTGAAGACGCCGATGGTGGACTTGCTCTGGTACGGCGCGGTGGACATGCGGCTGCGCGCGGCATTGCCCGAAAGCGTGAAGCGGGCAGTGTCGGTCGGCTCGAACAGCACCGCCAGGCGGCCCGCCAGCGTATCGTCGTCACCCAGGTTCGCGCCCGCTCCGGTGCCCGGCGATCCGCCGACCGCGCCCGAAGGATAGCGGTTGCGCAGCAGCGCGTCGCTCTTGTTCCACATTACCGCGCCGCGCACCGCCAGCGTGGTGGAGAGCGGCACGTTGAGCGCGGCCTCGCCGTGGAACATCATCGGCGAACCCACGGAATCGTAGATGCCGCCCTTTACGTCGAGGTAGCCGGTAGTCTCGGTCAGGCTCGGCTTGGTGCTGACGAAGTGGACGAGGCCACCCGTCGCGTTGCGGCCGAACAGCGTGCCCTGCGGGCCCTTCAGCACTTCGACACGGTCGATGTCGAAGGTCGCGAAAGTCTGCCCCTGCGCGATCGCGATGTAGCCTTCGTCGAGATAGACCGCGTTGGGCGCCTCGACGATGTCGTTGAAATCGTTCTGCGTCACGCCGCGAATGGTGAACTGGGTGTTCTGCCCGGCGATGTTGCCGCCGGTATGCACGCCCGGCGAGAACGCCGCGAGATCGCGGCTGTCGGTAACGTTGAGCGTGCGCAGCTGCTCGCCCGAATAGGCGGTGATGGCGATGCCGACGTCCTGCAGCTTCTGCTCGCGCTTCTGCGCGGTGACGACGATCTCGCCGCCGAGCCCGCCGCTGTCCGCCTGCGCTTCCTGCGCCAGCGCCGGTTGCGAGACGCCGCATAGGGTCGCCACCACAAGGGCGGCGATACTGGTGTATGTCCTCATGACGATTACTCCCCTTGGTACTGATTTCACCAAGGCGCCCGCCCGTGTGTCCGGGACGTGGTGCCGCTAGCCTCCTGCAAACAACTTCAAGCCTAAAATCTTTAGATATGAACTATTTGGACGCGACTATGCGCCGCCGGAATTCCGGCCTGTGTCAGTCAGTGAATGCACCGGCGTCTATCGGCCGTCAGTAAAGCGCTGGTGCGTCGCGGTGACGCGCGCGGCCTGTTCGTAGATGCCGGAAAGCAGATTGAGCGTCTGGGTCGTCTGGCGCAGCCGTTCGTCCATGTCCTTCACCACTTCGGTGAATTCGATGAGGTGACGGCGGCGCAATTCCGCATAGAGATCAGAGATTTCGCGGCCCTTGTCAGTAACCTGATAGACCGCGTTGCTGCGGTTGCCGATCTGCTCGATCAATCCGAGCTTCGTCAGCTTGCGCAGCGCGTACTGCATGTTGGGAACGTCGTCCCGGTTGGTCAGGCGCGCCAGTTCCTTGAGCGGCTTGGCGCGTTCGTGAAGGCGAATGGTGTGCAGCAGCGCGTTCTCGCTGCCCGAAGCGGACAGCCCGCTGGCGGCGGCGAAACACTCGCCCTGCCAGCGTTCGACCGACTCCCGAACCCGCATCAATGCGAATTCGAGTTCGGTGACATTCACTTCGTGCGGTGTCGAAGCGAGATGCCAGCGCTGATCGAGATCACCCGGTCCCGGCACGCCCGCAGGCGGCCTGGAAGCCTTGCTTCGCCCCATGTTTCGGACTCCCTGTTTGTCCTTGAGTCGAAATCTAACTGTAATTTTTGCGATGGACAAGCATCAAAAGCTAACATAATTTTTTATTTAGAAATCGAAGAAGGGGAGTAGCATGACACAGGATCGAGGGATGGTGCGTCCGGATCATTTCAAGCTGGGCACCTTTGCAACCAACTGTTCGGGCGGCATGTCCGTCACCACGGTTCCCGAGCGCTGGAACGCAAGCTGGGAAAACAATCTCAGGCTGGCGAAGATGCTCGACGAAGCAGGCATAGACTTCATGCTGCCGATCGCCCGCTGGATCGGCTACGGCGGCGAGACCGACTTCCACGGCTCGGTGCTGGAAACGATGACCTGGGCCTCGGCCCTGCTCGCTTCGACTCGTAACATCACCGTCTTCGCCACGATCCATACGGCGGTGAACCACCCCGTCGTCATCGCCAAGCAGATCGCCACGATCGACCGCATCAGCGGCGGGCGCGCAGGGCTCAACATCGTCGCCGGCTGGAACGAGCCCGAATACCGCGCGCTCGGCCTGAAGCTCGCCGCCGATCACGAGACGCGCTACGAATATGCGCAGGAATGGTTCGACGTGGTGCAGGCCCTGTGGTCGCGCGAAGGGCGCTTCGATTGGGAGGGCAAGCACTTCCAGCTCGAACAGATCCACTCCGATCCCAAGCCCGTCGTCGCCCGCCCGCCGATCATCAACGCCGCCGGGTCTGCGCAGGGACGCGACTTCGCGGTGCGCAACGCCGACTTCCTGTTCACCCCGGCGATCGACCTGTCGCGCTCGGCGGCCGAAGTCGCCGAGCTGCACAAGGCCGCCGCCGAACAGAACCGCAGCGTCGAGGTGCTAACCTTCAGCCATGTCGTCTGCCGCCCGACCGAGGCGGAGGCGAAGGACTACGTCGCACACTTCACCGGCGACGCTCTCGATTCGGTGGCGCTCGACAACCTCGTGAACCTGCAGTTCGCGCATGCGCAGTCGTTCCCGCACGATCTGCTGGCGCTGATCCGTGATCGCATGGGCATGGGCCACGGCGGCGTCCCGCTCATCGGCACGCCCGAACAGGTGGCCGAGGGCCTGATCGGTCTGCACCGCGCCGGGTTCGGCGGCACCACCCTCTCGTTCGTCGATTACGCCCAAGAGTTCCCCTACTTCCGCGACACCGTGCTGCCGCTGCTGGAGGCGGAAGGCATCCGCACGCCTGCCGCCAAGACCGCTGTGCCCGCGTGAACACCAACTGGGACGCCATCGTCGTCGGCAGCGGGATCAACTCGCTGGTCTGCGCGGCACAACTGACGGCGAAGGGCCGCCGCGTGCTCGTTCTGGAGCGCGCGGCGGTGGCGGGCGGCTGCATCCGCACCGAGGAGGCGACCGTGCCGGGATTCCGGCACGACCTGTTCTCGATGTCCTATCCGCTGTTCGTGACGACGCCGTTCTACCCGCAGCTGGCGCCGAAGCTGGAAGCGCATGGCGTTCGCATGGTCCAGGCGGAAATCCCGACCGGCGTGCTGCTGCCCGATGGCCGCTCGCTGCTGCTGCGCCGATCGCGCGAAGTGAACGTCGCGGCATTCGACGCGGCGCATCCGGGAGATGGCGCGGCTCATGCGCGCGCGATGGCGGGCGTAGAGGAACAGGCACCGCTGCTGTTCGGCCTGCTGGGCAATGAACCGCGCTCGTTCGATACCGCCAGCCTGCTGGGCAGGACGCTGCTGAAACAGGGCGTCGACCAGCTCAGCGCGTTCGGTGCCGATTCGCTGAAATCCGCACGCGACTGGCTGGAAGCGCGGTTCGGTTCGGACCTCGTCCATGCGCTGATCGCGCCGTGGGTGCTGCATGTCGGCCTCGGCCCGGAAAGCGCAGCCTCGGCGATGATGGCGCGGGTAGTCATGTTCACGCTGGAAGCGGCGGGCCTGCCCTTCGTCGAAGGCGGCAGCGACCGTATCGTGGCCGGCTTCCGCGCGATCATCGAAGGCGGCGGCGGCGCGCTGCTGACCGATGCCGATGTGGAGGAAGTCACGGTCGAACGTGGCCGTGCGACGGGCGTGCGCCTCGCCGATGGCCGCACCTTCACTTCCCGGCGCGGGGTGGCCTGCAACGTCACGCCGACGCAGCTCTACCAGCGCCTGCTCCCGGCCGAGCACGTCCCGCCCGCGACGGCTGAGCGCGCCGCCGACTACCGCTACGGCCGTGCCTGCATGCAGATCCACATCGCTTTGTTCGAGCCGCCCGCGTGGACCGATCCGGACCTCGGCAAAGTCGGCCTGCTGCACCTGACGCCCGGCATGGACGGCGTCTCGCGCGCGGTGAATGAAGCCGACCGTGGGCTGCTTCCCGCCGAGGCCACCATCGTCGTCGGCCAGCCCGCCCACGCCGATCCCTCGCGCTGCCCGCCGGGCACCTCGATGCTGTGGGTCCAGCTACAGGAACTGCCGCGCACGATCCGGGGCGATGCCGCCGGAGAGATCGCTGTGCCTGCCGACGGCCGCTGGAACGACGAGGTGGCGCAGGCCTATGCGCGGCGGATCATCGCCCGCATCACCGCGCATGTGCCCAATCTCGAACGCGCGACGCTGGGCATGCGCGTCCTCGGCCCACATGACCTTGAGGCGGCGAACGTCAACCTCGTCGGCGGCGATCCCTATTCGGGCGTCTGCTCCATCGACCAGTTCCATCTGTTCCGCCCCTTTGCGGGGACTCGAAACCATGCAACGCCGATCAAGCGCCTGTTCCACATCGGCGCATCCACCCATCCCGGTCCAGGTCTGGGCGGTGTTTCAGGATATCACGCGGCGATGGAAATAGGATAACGGCTCGTGCCGTAGATCCAGCGATGGCATCGCGAAGTTTGTCGCCCGCATAGCCGCCATCGGCAAAAACATGGCGCAACCAGGGGAAGCCGCTGCCGCACGGCCTTGAGGACATCGACCGCGCCATCGCGGTCCTGAATATCGGCGGTATGCACGAGAATGAAGACGAGGAAGCCGCAGGTGTCGGTCAGGATGTGCCGCTTGCGGCCCTTGATCTTCCTGCCCGCGTCATAGCCGCAAGGGCCGTGGACCGACTGGCTGTCGACCACACCGGCACTTGGGCTTGCCTCACGTCCTTCGATCTCGCGCAGGTTCATGACCAGCACCGTGTTCATCGCCTCGAGCAGGCCAGCGTTGCGCCAGCCGTAGAAATAGCGCTGGACCGTCGAGACCGGCGGGAAGCATTTGGGCAGAAGCCGCCAGGCGCAACCGCTCGCCGCGATGTAGAGCAAGGCGTTCAGGACTTCGCGCATGTCCGTTGTCCGGCGTCGACCTCCCCGCTTGGCCATAGGGATGAACGGCGCCGCTAACGTCCACTCCCGGTCGGTCGTATCGCTGGAATAGCGCAGTCCTTTTCGGCTATGCGCCTGCCGGGCAATACCAGTCCATGCCATCATTCACTCCATCTCTCGCAGGACGGCGTGAATCACAACATGGTGGTATTGCTCAACAACTTGTGGGTCGGGCTCTTAACCGGAAAGGCTCTGGACTTCTTCAATGCGGCAATGGAGCAGCATCTCGTATAAAAAGTGCTCGCGAAGCTCGCTTCCGACCAGTGTAAGCCGAATGGCCAGTTCGCCGTTGACACCCGACATGGGCGAGGCGGGCGAACTGATCTAGCGAGACGCCGATGAGAATTTTCCGGGATTTGAATAGCCCAGCATTGCTGCAACATGCTTCACGGTCAGCCACACACAGAACGCGAGGCCAGTGCTGCCATACAGTGCACGCGTAAATCCGCTGCTGTCGAAGCCTGCAACCTGAGTGAGTTGAGAACGGACAGGTCATTGGCGGGCCGGTCCTTCACAAAGGTCAGTACCCGTTCGTAGCGAAT
Organism: Sphingomonas sp. LH128; assembly: GCF_000293195.2. Classification (NCBI taxonomy): domain Bacteria; kingdom Pseudomonadati; phylum Pseudomonadota; class Alphaproteobacteria; order Sphingomonadales; family Sphingomonadaceae; genus Sphingomonas; species Sphingomonas sp. LH128. Next base: position 64,392 of record NZ_ALVC01000017.1, on the reverse strand, counting down.
GTCGGACGACGGGCGGGCCTTTCGGCAGATCGGCCGAATGCCGCACAATTCCGAGAGGCGGTGCAGGACCAGCGGCGATCCCGCGTCGAAGAAGGCCGTCGATGCATGGCGTTCGGAATCGTCATCAGGTTTTCGCAGGCGTATTCGCCGAAAGCGCTAATGTTCCCGCGAAGCAGTTGGGAGTCCAGACTGGCTGGGGTTTGAGCCCGTCAGCCGCAGATGGCCGTTCGAACGCGCACTGGAGGGGAACTGCTCCGGGGCTTGCTCGGACCGGGCTTTCGTTCAGGTCGTTCGCAACCGCCACAAAACGTTCACCAGCGCGCGATACCTCCTGCCGCTATCACGCGGCATCCCGGGGGAAACATTCATGAAAATAGGCATTTACGCATCTTCTCTGCTTGCAGGAACAGCATTGTGCGGTGCACCCTCAATTGTCTTTGCGGACGAGATGGATGCCGACGCGAACCAGATCGTGGTGACCACCCAGAAGGTGGAGCAGCGTGCCCTTGACGTGCCGATCACGCTTTCGGTCCAGAGCGGCGAGCGCATGCGCGAGCTTGGCGTGACCGACATCGGTGAACTGTCGAACTACGTGCCCGGCCTCAATGTGCAGGTGCAGAGCGCCAACAACCCCGGCTTCGTGATCCGCGGCATCACTTCGGACAGCGGCTCGGCGCAGCAGGGGCCGCGCGTGACGCTGTACTACAACGGCATCGACATCTCGCGCTCGCGCGGGGCCTATCAGGGCGTCTACGATCTCGACCGTGTCGAAGTGGCCAAGGGGCCGCAGGCGACGCTGTTCGGCACCGCCGCGACGATCGGCGCGATCAGCTTCGTATCGGCCAAGCCGGAAGCGGGCACGTCCGCCGCGCTGACCGGGGCTTACGGCAACCTCGATGCCAAGCGCTTGGAAGGCTTCGTCAACCTCGGCAACGACGTGCTGGCGGTTCGCGTCGCAGGGCAGTGGAAGAAGCGCGACGGCTATATCGAGAACCTCGCGCCGGGACAGGACGACCTTTATGCGCAGGACCAGCTCGGCCTGCGCGGATCGCTGCGCTATACGCCGACCAGCGACTTCACCGCCGACCTCGTGCTGACCTATGACCGCCAGCGCAATTCGGGCACGCCGTTCCTGTCGAAGAACCTGGGCTCCACCTCGGTGGATGGGCTTTACGATGCTGCCTACCTCGGTGGCTCGCCGTACTCCAAGGAGATCCTCGGCGCCGACAAGCTGGGCCTGACGCGCGACGTCTACGACGCCAACTTGACGCTGAACTGGGACTTCGCCGATGGCTGGAACTTCACCACCGTCAACGGCTACCGCGATTTCGACGCCCTCGAAGTGTTCGACGCCGACGGTTCGGCCGCGTGGTATCTCGAATTCGCCGAGCGCGCGAAGGGCTGGCAGGCGAGCCATGAAAGCCGCTTCACTTACAGCGACGACCAGTGGCGCGCCTCGTTCGGCTGGAACTACTTCATTGAGGATTCCTACCAGTACGTGCCGATGTCCTCGGAAGTGGGCACGTACCTGCAGTGCAGCGCCAACCTGATCCCGGGGCTGGGCTGCGTCGCGGCGAACAACTCGGTGCCTGCCGCCAGCGCCACGTCGCTGCTGACCCGCGGCGCCTTTACCGCCGTTCCCTACTCCAGCTGGTATCGCAACGAGGGCCGTAACCAGACCTGGTCGATGTTCGGCGACGTGACGTGGAAGCCTGCGCCCGATCTGGAAGTGACCGCAGGCGCGCGCGTGCTGATCGAGAAGCGTCGGTCGGGCTACGCCGCCTACCAGCCCAATGCGCCGGTCTACGGCCAGCCGCTGCTACCGATGTTCGACACCGCCGGGCAGACTTTCCACGCCCGCAAGTCCTACGCCGCCGTGCTGCCGCGCGTGAACGTGCTCTATCACCTGACGCCTTCGCTAAATCTTTACGTGACGGTCTCGGAAGGCCGCCGCTCTCCGGTGGTGCAGCTGTCCTCGGCGGCGGGCGGTGTGCCCGCGCTCAGCCTCATCAAGTCCGAGACGGTGTGGAACTACGAGGCCGGCATCAAGGGCACAGTCGGCATGTTCTCGGGCTCGCTGGGCGTCTATTACGACAAGTACGACAACTTCCAGGTCTCGGTCATCGAGAACGGTCGCGCGGTGACCCGCAGCGCCGGCACCGCCTCCAACCTCGGCGTCGAGGCCGAGCTGGAAGCGCGCCTGACCCCGTGGCTGAGCGCCTTTGGCAACGTCGGCTTCATCAGTGGCGGCATCGACGACAAGGCGGCGAACGGAGCCTATGCAGGCGACCAGTTCCGCCTCCAGTCCAAGTGGCAATGGGCGGCGGGCTTCAACCTCAACGCCCCGCTGACCGAGACGGTGAGCCTGTTCGCGACGCCCAGCGTCACGTACCGCAGCAAGATCTACTTCGAGATCCCCAACAGCGAACTCATCAGCCAGGACCCGGTAACGCTGGTCAACTTGCGTGCGGGCGTCTCGCTGATGGACGGCAAGTTCCAGGTCGCCGGCTATGCGCGTAACCTGACCGACAAGAAGTACCTGCTCGACGCGGGCAATACCGGCGGCTCGTTCGGCTACCCGACGTTCATCCCTGCCGAGCCGCGCACATACGGCATCGAACTCACCGCCCGCTACTGACGCACAAAGAACAGGACAGACCCATGACTCTCGTTCTCGACCGCCGCCTGCTGCTCAAGGCGGGCACTTTCGGCCTTGCCGCGCTGTCCACGCCCGGCGTCGCGCAAATCCTCACCGCGCGCGGGTTCACCCACGGCGTCGCCAGTGGAGAGCCGGCCGCGCATTCGGTGCTGCTGTGGACCCGCTACGTCGGCAGCGGCGAGACGAAGCTGCGCTGCGAGGTTTCCGAAGACGAAACCTTCCGCAAGGTGGCCGGCGGCGGCGAGATCGTCGCCTCGCCCGCGCATGACAATTGCGCCAAGCTGACCGTCACCGGCCTTTCGCCCGGCAAGTGGTACTTCTACCGTTTCATCGCGCCCGACGGCACGAAGAGCGAGGTCGGCCGCACCCGCACGCTGCCGGTGGGCGAGGTCGACCGCTTCGGCGTGGCGCTGTTCTCGTGCGCCAACCTGCCGTTCGGCTGGTTCAACGCCTATGCCCATGCCGCCGCGCGCAAGGACCTCGATCTGATCGTCCATGTCGGCGATTACTACTACGAGTACGATTACGGCCACTATCCGGACAAGCCGATGCCGGGCCGTTCGATCGAGCCGCTGAACGAGACGGTCACGCTCGCCGACTACCGCCTGCGCCTTGCCAGCTATCGCCTCGATCCCGACTTGCGCGCGCTGCATCGCAATTTCCCGATGGTGGCGCAGTGGGACGATCACGAAAGCGCCAACGATTCCTACAAGGACGGCGCCGAGAACCACTCGCCGGACACCGAGGGCGCGTGGTCGGTGCGCAAGGCGGCGTCCGAAAAGGCTTACCGCGAATGGATGCCGGTGTCGGACAAGCCTTACGAAAGCTATCAGATCGGCTCGCTCGCCACGATGTTCCGGCCCGAAACACGCTTGACCGGACGGAGGCAGCAGCTCGACATCGGTGCCGCGATCAAGGGCAAGGGCGATCTGATGAAGGCCCTTGCCGAGTTCCGCGACGGCCCGTGGATGGCTGCCGACCGCACCTTGATGGGCGCGGCGCAGGAAGGCCGTCTCTACGCCGACATGGCCGCCTCAGCCAAGGCCGGGACGCGCTGGCAGGTGCTGGCGCAGCAGGTGGTGATGGGTTCGCTCAAGGCCCCGCCGCAGATCGCGCAGCTGGCCACCAGCGGCGGCGATCCCAAGGTCGCGGCGGCGTTGATGGCGATCGCTGCGGCGTCGAAGGCGGGCCTGCCGTTCAACATGGATTCGTGGGATGGCTACCCCGCCGCGCGCGAACGCCTTCTTCGCGCCGCGCGCGAGGCGGACTGCAACCTCGTCGTCCTGTCCGGCGACAGCCACAATGCCTGGGGCAACGACTTGTCCGTCGATGGGCGCCCGGTCGGCGTCGAGTACGCGGGCCAGTCGGTCACCTCGCCGGGCTACGAGGAATACCTGCCCGCCGTGCCGCCGGCCGATCTGGGCAAGGCGATGCAGTCCGCCAACCCGGGTCTTGCCTTCGTCGACACCAGTCGGCGCGGCTACGTCTCGATGCAGATCACGCCCGAGGCGGTGAAGGGCGAGTGGCACTTCATGCCCACGATCGCGCAGCACACCACGGCGGGGGTCACCACCGAGGGCCTGTCGGTCAAGTGGGGCGAACGTCGCTTCAGTGCCTAGCGACCCTGGCCAGCTGTTATCGAGCAGCCGTTGAAGGGCGGCACAGGTCGAATGCGGTCACAGCCCGTCGGCCAGTGCTGCATTCGCGCGATCTGCCGATTGATCGACGTTGATGCCGGCCGCCTTGCGTTCCGAGTAGCGGTCTACCAGTTGGAATGCATGTGGGCGCATGAGGACGGTGATCCGCACCAACTCCTCCATTACGTCGACGATCCTGTCATAGTAACTGGACGGCTTCATGCGGCCAGCCTCATCGAACTCCGTATAGGCCATTGCCACCGACGACTGATTGGGAATCGTGAACATCCGCATCCAGCGACCGAGGAGGCGCAGCGTGTTGACCGCGTTGAACGACTGCGATCCGCCGGACACCTGCATCACGGCGAGGGTGCGGCCCTGCGTGGGCCGCATGCCCTTCATCTCCAGCGGCAGATGGTCGATCTGGGCCTTCATGATGCCGGTGATCTGGCCATGCCGCTCGGGGCTGCACCATACTTGACCTTCCGACCACATCGAGAGTTCGCGCAGTTCGTGCACGGCGGGATGGTCGTCGCCAGCCACCTGATCCGGCAGCGGCAGATCTGACGGATCGAAGATGCGCGTCTCCGCACCGAAGAACCGAAGCAGGCGCGCCGCTTCCTCGACCGCCAGGCGAGAGAAGGACCGATCCCGAAGCGATCCGTAGAGCAGGAGTATACGCGGCGGTGGCTGATCGTCGCCAAGGCCGAGCGCCGGGCGTGCGATCGCATAGGCGGCATCGAGTGCGGGAAGATGGCCGGGATCAGGCAGGACGCGGATACGGTTCATGCGGGTTCCTCTCGTAAGGCTGCCGGGAAGATGATCCCGCTGGCAAGGTGGGCGGCGACCGCGCCGACGATCTGCGCGGCAACGAAGGCCGGTACGCATGACGGGGCGATCCCGGCGAAGCTGTCGCTCAGCGATCGAGCGACGGTGATGGCCGGATTTGCGAAACTGGTGGACGATGTGAACCAGTAGGCTGCTACGATGTAGATGGCGACGCTGACCGGAAGATTGTCCGGACGCATCCGTGCGGTCCCGAGGATCGTCAAGACCAGCCCGAAGGTCGCGACAGCCTCGCTGACCCATTGTCCTTGGCCATCGCGGAGCTTCGTGGACAATTGAAGGACTGGCAGATCGAACATCAGGTGGGCCAGCCACACGCCGAGGATACCGCCTGTCAGTTGCGCCGCGACATAGGCCAGTGCCGCGTCAGTGCGGATATGCCCGCGCAGACGCATGACGAGCGTGACGGCGGGGTTCATGTGCGCGCCAGACACCGGGCCGAGCATCGTGATCAGCACGAACAGCATCGCGCCGGTCGCCAGTGTATTGCCCAGAAGCGCGATGGCGGCGTTCCCGCCGGCCAGGCGCTCCGCCATGATCCCCGAGCCGATCACGGTCGCAAACAGCAGAAGGCTGCCAAGCCCCTCGACGAGAACGGCGCGGGGGATCACGCCTGGATGCGATTGCCGGCGGTGTCCACGACCTGCTCGCCATCCTCCTTGGCGAAGGCACCACGCTGCTGCGTGGGCAGGATGTCCAGCACTGCCTCGGACGGGCGGCACAATTTTACACCCAGGGGCGTCACGACCAGCGGCCGGTTGATGAGGGCCGGGTGTGTTATCATCGCGTCGATCAGGGCATCGTCGGTCAGCGCCGCATCATCGAGGCCAAGCACGGCATAGGGCGTACCCTTCTGGCGCAGGAGGTCGCGCGGCGGCATGCCGGCACGATCGATCAACTGGACGAGAAGCGCACGTGCCGGAGGTGTTTTCAGATATTCGATGATGTGCGGCTCGATGCCGGCGTTGCGGATCATGGCGAGTGTGTTGCGTGACGTCCCGCATTCAGGGTTATGGTAGATGACGATGTCGGTCACAGCGCTGATCCTTCAGCAGCAGGTGAGTTCGGCAAGCAGCGGCTCGCACAGATCGGCACGGCCTCCGCAGCAGTCCTTGGCGAGAAACAGCATGAGGCCGCGTAGGGAATCGATGCTGGCTCGTTGGATTTGTTGACGCCCGCGCTTTTCGGAAACGACCACCCCTGCCTTCACGAGGACGGCCAGATGGGTGGAGAACGTACTCTGGCTTAACCCACTGTCCTCGACCAATTGCCCGGTAGAAAGCCCCTCGGGTTCATGTTGAACCAGAAGTTTGAAGGTCGACAGACGAGTCGGATGCGCAAGAGCCGTGAGGATCGAGAGGGCTGTGCCGGTTTCCATTAATCGGAATTATCCGATGGAATTGTCGTGGTCAACAACCTATCGCATAATGCCGATAGGTTTCGTGCGCTTGGTCGCCAGGCTCGCCGCATTGGCAAGGCTGCTCCAGCGCAGCCCGCCGATCAGAGCGCACAATGCTACCCAGAACAGCAGGTATGCAAGGCCACTAGCGGGATCGCGAGGATCGTCCCTGCCGCAACGCCCGAAGTAGCGGCCGCAACGGCGAAAGGTACACCAGTCGCTCCCCAGAGCAGCGCGAGGCGCAGCAACGTGCGGCGTCGCCACCAGGCCGCGCCGCCGTGCGGCCAGCGTTCGCCGGCGCCCGGCCTTGCGCTCGCCCGAGGTCAGATCGTGAGCGAACAACAGGGCAAGAAACACCAGCACGAAGGGGGAATCGAAGCGGCCGGACAGTGCCGGTTCCGGGTTGAAGGTATCGCTATTGTAGATTTGCGCTTCGAGACATCACGCATCTCCCGCGCCGCGAACGCGAGCGGCGATGGTACGTCCCGGGATGGGTGGAAGGCGTCAAGCCGCTGGTCCCAGGCGCGTTCCTGCAGACCGGCTGCGGTGAAGACACCGGCGATCGCCTTATGGTCCTGCTTCCCGCCGGAAAGCGCCAGCAGATACTGTGCGTTCTCCACGGCACTCAAGTGTTCCTAGAGCGCGACGTTTTCGGGCAGGCAGGCGACCTGGCGGCGGGCGGTATCGTCGGCGCGCTTGCCGGAGGGCAGGGCGCGGAACTCGGCCGTCGGCGTGGGGGCCGGGCCGGGGTGCTGGCCCTCAACCTGACGATGGGTGCGGTGACGGCGACGATCGGGGTGATCGCGATCGCGCTCAACGTCCCCAACGAGATACGCGGGCTGGCGCTGGGCACGAACGTCTTCGTCTCGGCGGTATTCGGCGTCGCGACCGCGCCGTCCGCCATCGCCCTGCTCAGCCAGGCGCTGGGCGGCGAAGCGATGCTGGGGCAGGCGATCGCGGGCGTCAGCTTTCCCAGTTCGCTGCTGGCGGCGTTCTTCTTTCTGCTTGCCATGCGCGGCGCGCGGCGGACCGGGATCGTGGGGGCGACGGCATGAGCAAGCTCACGCTGCACGTAGCTACCGACCCGATGACCTTCAGGCAGCCGCTGCGCATCGCCGGCCATGTCTTCACCGGCATCCCCGCCGTACGGGTCAGGCTGGAAGGCGGTGGTATCGCCGGGCGCGGCGAGGCGAGCGGGGTCTACTACACCGGCGATACGCTCGATCACATGCAGTCCGAGCTGGAAGCCTACCGCCCCTTGATCGAGGACGGCCCCAGCCGCGAGGAACTGCGCCGGGCGATGCCTGCGGGCGGCGCGGGCATTCCCATCGCGGCGGACGAAAGCCTGCTGGGACTGGAGGACATCGCGGGACTGGTCGGCCGGTTCCAGGTTGCCAACATCAAGCTCGACAAGTGCGGAGGCCTGACCGAAGCGCTGGACATGGAGGCGTTCGCGCGCAAGCTGGGGCTGGGCGTGATGGTCGGCAACATGGCGGGGTCCAGCCTTGCCGCGGCTCCGGCGTTTCTGCTCGGTCAGCTATGTGACTTCGTGGACCTCGACGGTCCGGCCTTCATCGCTGCGGATTTGCCCGAGCCTGTGTCCTATCGTGACGGACGCATTCATTGCCCGCCGAACCTCTGGGGCGCGGCGTGGGGGAGCGTGACTGCCTGACTTCGGCGGGGACGGCTTCATGCCGCCCCCGGAAACGCGCGGTTCAGCCTAGCTGCACGCCTGCACCCAGCCATGCCGATCCGGCCGATCGCCGCGCTGCAGCGCGGTGAGTTCGTCGCGGAGCGCCCCCCTGGACGTGCTTTGCGGCCTTGTTTCCTGCGATTGCGCCGATGACCATGCCAAACATGGGAATTCTCCTTGTGTGCGTTATGCAAGAGACCGGCCGAGAATGGTTCCGCGCGCGATGTTTTCCGGGTAATTCGGTCACCGAATGAGTTTCACATATCCACAGACTGTGGACAAAGCGGCCTCAAGGCGCGTTCAGCGTGAGTATGCGACTTTGAACGCGGTTTCGGCTGTTCCATGGTGGAAGGCCGCGAAGCTCGAAAGCAACGTAGCTTTGCGAACCATAGACATCGACAGGACGAACTTCTCATGAACAACAGCGATCTCGCCGACGCCATCGCCAACGATCACGGCATTACCAAAACCGACGCCCGCAAGATTGTCGACGCCGTGTTCGAGGCGATCGGCAGCGCGGCGGCCAAGGGTGAGGAAGTCTCGCTCAACGGCTTTGGCAAGTTCAAGGTGAAGGACAGCCCTGAGCGTGAAGGCCGCAACCCCGCTACCGGCGAGGCAATGACCATCAAGGCTTCGAAGAAGCTGACCTTCACGGTCGCCAAGGCGGTCAAGGACAAGCTCAACGGCTGATGCAATACGGTGGCGGCATCGCGCCTATTGCCGGCGTCGCCACCATGCATAATTTCCCTGACCAGTTCCCGAGGCCGAGCGGCATGATCGTACGGATAACAGTGGGCAGCAACGCTGATCTTCTTGAATGGTCGGCTCTGCGCACGTCGCTCTGGCCAGATGGCTCGGAAGCGGAGCACCAGGAAGACGTGGTTCAGCTAATGGCGGAGCCGCAGCCTTTCATTGGCTTCCTAGCGCGCGATAAGCACGGCGCGCTTGTCGGATTTGCGGAAGCCGCGATGCGCGTCGATTACGTCAACGGCTGCGAAACTTCACCGGTCGCGTTCCTTGAGGGGCTGTATGTCGTGGAAGAATGCCGGCGACAAGGCATCGGGCGCGGCTTGGTGGACGCCGTGGAAGCTTGGGCTCGCAGCATGGGCTGCGCTGAACTCGCCTCGGATGCCATGTTGGACAACACCGTGTCGCATGCAATGCACGCAGCGCTGAAATTCGAGGAAACCGAGCGAGTGGTGTATTTTCGCAAGGTCCTGACGCCGATGCCGCTGTTAAGCTGAACTGCTCCAGATGAAGCTTCGGATGTCGATTGACACCTTTTTCCGCAGCTTGTTCACCGTGTTATCAACAGGCCGTACATCTATGGGGCATGCCGGGCAGATCGGGCATTGATGCTGATCGGCCGCCGCCAATCCGACGATAGGAGTATCTGCTGGCTAATCGTCTCATAGGAGTACGCGCCGTTGACGCATTGTCGTACTCGGGCGTGCCTCAGATCGAGGTGTTCGCTATATTTACCCTTGAAAAGCACTGCAACCGCGTCGATCCATGACAAATTGCCATAAAGGCAATAGCTCAACGTCGTCGTTATAAATCCGAGAGGGGCAAATCGATGCCTGACACCGAACCGACTTCCGATATTGCTGCACTCACCGTTCAACTTCTGAGCGCGTATCTCGCCAACAATACGGTCAGTGCCGATGATCTTGCCGGGCTCATTCGCTCGACACGGGCCGCTCTGGTCGAAGACAGCACCCCTGAACAAGCAGAACCCGAAGCACCTATCTTCACGCCCGCGGTTTCAGTGCGCAAGAGCCTGGCGTCGGCGGATCACATTCTCAGCCTCATCGACGGCAAACCTTACAAAACGCTCAAACGTCACCTGGCGAGCAACGGCCTCACCCCGGAACAATACCGTGAACGCTACAACCTGTCCTCGACCTATCCTATGGTCGCGCCGTCATTCGCGGCGCGGCGCCGCGAGATCGCCGAAAAAATCGGATTGGGCAGCCGCAAGGCAGTCGCTGAAAGTTTAGCGCCGGAACGCACTGGTTCGGTCGATGAAAGCGTTGAACTGAGCCCGTCAAGTGAACCCGCATCAGCACCAGGAAAGCCCAAGCGTACGGCAAAGTCGAAGTTTACAGCAGCGCCAGAACAGCGCAAAGCTGCTCCAGCAACTGATGTGCGGCAAGCACCCGCTTCTTCGGTCGCCGCCCCTTCTGCCAAGCCCGTGAAGGAGGCAGCGAAGGCTGCTCCGGCAATGCCAAAGCGGCGCAACGCAAAAAAGGCTGGCAAAGCTCTCGCGGATTCCCCGTCTGCCGCGGCTGAAACGGGAGCCATCCCAGCGGTCGAGATACCTTCGAACACTGCTGAGCCGGAGACCGCCGCGCCAAAGGTCGAAACCGCTGCTGTTGCCTCTGCCGAAACGGGGAAGCCAGAAAAGGCCGCGACCGGCGCCAAGACGCGGAGGAAGCAGCCGGTAAAGCGTATGGCACGGACACCTCAGCCGGCGAGAGGGTCTGCTGCCTCAATTCCAGTGGTGGAAGAAACTGCCGAAGTGGTCGAAAAGCCGAAGCGCCGGCGCAAGCTCGGCCTATTCGGGAACGAGGCCGCTGAGGCAACCACTGCGGTTGAAACGACCGTACCCGCTGTCGCGGAGGCTAAACCGCGCCGTAAGCGTCAGGCCACTAAGGCCAAGTAAAGCTGTCGGACCCACCACTCTGCCGCGACAGGCGGCAGAGTGGGATGGGGAGGTTGGCGTTCCCTACCAGACAGCTTCGCACTACCGACGATCCAATGGTAGTTCCTGGTCGCCAACCCATAACGCCGAACCGAAGCCGTTATCCATTCTCGCCACCACGCGCTCCTTTAGATCTGACGAAGCGGCGCGCCTTGCAGGGGCATTGGCCTTCGATACAACACCGTAACCTCGTCATGTGCCGAGAACGTTCCTATCTGTCTGGGGCATGTGAAGCTGATCGAAGGAACGCCTGAGAATGCCCCAGCAGTTGAAGATCGATTTCGTGTCCGATGTGGCCTGTCCCTGGTGCGTCATCGGACTGAAGGGCCTGGAAGCCGCCCTTGAGCGGCTCGAGGGAGAAGTCACTGCCGAGATCCATTTCCAGCCGTTCGAACTGAATCCGAACATGGGGAGCGAGGGGCAAAACCTGCGTGAGCACATTGCCCAGAAGTACGGATCCACGCCCGAACAGTCGGCCGCGAGCAGGGCGGTGCTTCAGGAGCGCGCCGCAAGCGTCGGCTTCACAATTGCGATGAACGACGAGAGCCGCATCTACAATACGTTCGACGCGCATAGGCTGCTGCATTGGGCGGGAGAACAGGGCCGCCAATCCGAACTCAAGCACGCGCTGTTCGAGGCGTACTTCACTCAGGGCGCCAATATCTCGCGCCATGAAGTGCTGCTGGACGTAGTCGCGCGCGCAGGCCTCGATACGTTGCGCGCGGCGGAAATCCTCTGCGGAGACGAATTCGCTTCGGCAGTCCGTGATGACGAGGAACTCTGGCGCTCGCGGGGGATCTCGAGCGTCCCGGCGATCGTCATCGACGAGAAGTACCTTGTGTCGGGCGGCCAGCCAGTCGAGGTGTTCGAGGACGTGTTGAAAAAGATTGCCGCAGAACGGGTTGCAGTCACTCAGTAGCCCCGGACGGCACCTTGATGCAGGCCGATGTCGTTATCTCTGCGGCTTTGGCATGGCTGGCTCCGTCCGGGTGAAGTCGATGAAGGCCCTGAGCGGAGGGGGAAGCTGGCGGCGGCCGGAGTAATAGAGCATCGGCCCCGAGAACGGCTCGTCCCATTCGTCGAGAATCCTTCCAGGGCTCCTGACTGCACGACCGGAGCAAGCCAGTCCTCGAACAGCCGTATGATTCCGAGGCCCGCGATCGCCGTCTCGACCAACAGGTCGCACGCCGATCCGGGCTGGATCAGCACAGGGCCAGGCGGGTCGAGGCGGATCACTTCGTCGCCGCGCTCAAACTCCCAGGTGGCCCGCGCGCCACTGGAGAAGCGCAGGCGTAGGCAGGCGTGGTCGAGGAGGTCGCGGGGATGCGTAGGGCGGCCATGGGCGTCCAGATAGGCGGGAGCCGCCGCCGTGATTATCCTCTGCGACCGTGGCCCGATCGGTACGGCAATCATGTCCTGCTCCAGCCGTTCCTCGTAGCGGATGGGCTGGCGGGGGCGACGCTCTTAATACCGTGCGCACTATCGCGGTCTTCCAGTCAGCCCGTGCTGGCCGCGCGAGTGAGCCTGGTCGCATCAGAAGGTCGTGGCGGTCCTGAAGCCGAGCAGAACTGCGGTTCGCTGGCTCGAATTGCCGCCGGGATGGACGATCACCTGCGCATCGGGTTCAAGCAACAGGCCCGGCATCACGTTGATGGCGTAGAATCCCTCCACGCCATATTCCCGCCCGCGCACCGGCGTGTCCGTGCCGGTGGCGGCGCGGATGATCTTGTCCTGATTGGTAATGCGATCGTTGATGTGCGCCGTGCCGAAGGCGAGGCCGATCTTGTCCTTCGGGCGCGCCTTGAAGATGCCCGAGTATTCCAGCCCCATGCCCAGCGCATTGCTGTTGAGCGCACTCTGGCTGCTGAACTCCGAGGCGTGGAAGAGGGCGGACAGGGCATGTGACCCATCGTCGCGCGCGGCGGTCAATTGCTGCTCCGCGCCGAAATAAACACCGAGCTCGGTATCGCGCATGAGCGGCGTGCCGCCCTGCAGAACCAGGCGCTGATGCTGGGTGTTGAGCACGGGATCGACCTGGTGCGAATTGCTGAAGAAGCCGCCCAAGATATACCTTCCCTGCAACGTCCCGCCGATCTTGGGCTTGTAATCGAGTTCGACGGGCACGGAGACGCCGTTCGCGCCGCTGAATCCGACGTAGAAATCGCGGTTCGTGGCGAGATTTTTCGGGTTGAAGCTGTAGATAGCGGTCTTGAGCGACCAGCCCGCGCCAAAGTCATAGACCAGCCGCGCACCCCATTGCGAGGCCGGGGTGACGACCCAGCTGTTGTTGGCGACGCGGATATTCTCGCCCAGGCAGCTATAGCCGTTGACGAAGTCGCACTGGCCGATGTCGAAATCCTCGTCCATCAGCATCCTGCCAACTTTAACGTCCACGCGTCCCAGGGCGACCTGGTAGGAAAACTGGCTGACCCGCCACAGTTCGCCGCGCCCCTGGATCGCCATAGGGTTGACCAGCGCGTTCACGCCCGACGCCGTGTTGAAGGCCTGGCCATAACGTCGGGTCAGCAGGACCCTGAAGGTGCCAGGCAACGATCCGGTAAGCGAGTGAAGGTCGGCAACGGCGCCGATGTTGAACTGTCCGGCGGTGACGAACCGTTGCCGTGATCCCCCACGGACATTGTCGAGGCTTTGAGTGGTGTTGGCGAGGATCGGCGTGATTCCGATGTCGACGAGCTTGTGCCGCAACCCGAACCAGTCACCGAGCAAATGCGGGGTGTCGGGCGTTTTCCCGTTCGCGGCATCATGTTCCGTAGCCGGTGGCAGGTGGTGCGCGGTCGAATTATCGGCGCCCGCCGCATTGTCCGAGCCGTCTGGGATAGGGCCGTTCGATTGCTCTACGAGCATGCGATCCGCTGTGACGGGCGGTATCGCTGCGACATAGTGGACGATCGTAAGTGGCTGAACAGGAAGGGAGAACATGGCGGATACTGCAAACTCGGGTTACCTCAGACCGCTTGTTGCGAACCGAGGGTTGCCAATTTATGGAACCGGTTCCATACACATTTGGTCACGATTATCGAGTCCTTTCCCATGACCTCTTCTTCACGTTCGGCCCCAGGCAGCCGCTGGCCACGCCGAATCCTTAGCGTGTTGCTGCTACTGTTCTCGCTCCCCCTTCTCGTCGGCGGCCTGTGGCTGATAGGCCTCGGGGGGTCCTTCTATTATGCCATTGCCGGAGCGCTGTTCCTGGGTTGTTCCGCGCTGCTCTGGCTGGGACGGACCCGCAATGCCATGTGGCTTTATTGCCTACTCGCGCTCGGTTCGATCCTTTGGTGCTATTCCGAAGTCGGGTTCGACTGGTGGCAGATCACTCCGCGCCTGGGCGTGATCGGCATCCTGGCGGCCGCGTTGCTGGTGATCCCGTCGATTTCGCGCGGGGTCCGCACCCCGCTGGTCGCGACGGTGGTGATCGGCGCCGCCTACATGGGGATCGCGGTTGCGCAGGACCCGCACAGCTTCGAAGGCGATCTCACCGCCAACCAAAGCCAGGTCGATGCCGCGATGGCGGCGGTCCAGCCGGCGGGCGACTGGCGCGCCTATGGCCGTAGCCAGGGCGGCGATCGCTTCTCGCCGCTCGACCAGATCACGCCGGCCAATGTCGACAAGCTCAAGGTCGCCTGGCAGATCCACACCGGCGACGAAGTGCGTCCCAACGATCCCAAGGACGCCACCTTCGAGGATACGCCGCTGGCGGTGAACGGCACCGTCTATCTGTGTTCGACGCACCAGAAGGTGATCGCCGTTGACGGCGCCACCGGCCATGTCCGCTGGCAGTTCGATCCCAAGGTCTTCGGCAACAAGACCTTCCAGCACATGACCTGCCGCGGCGTCTCCTATCACGAGACCCCCGCCAACGCGCTCGACAGCCAGGGCAAGCCGGCCCCGGCCGAATGCGCCGCGCGTATCTATCTGCCGACCAACGACGCCCGCCTGATCGCGCTCGACGCCAAGACCGGCCAGGTCTGCAAGGGGTTCGGCACCAACGGCACCGTCGATCTGAACAAGGACATGGGCATGTCCAAGGTCGGCTTCTACGAGCCGACATCGCCGCCGATCGTTTCCGATCACGTCCTCGTCCTGGGCGGATCGATCACCGACAACTATTCCAGCAATGAACCCTCGGGCGTGATCCGCGGCTACGACGTCTACACCGGCCGGCTGGTCTGGGCGTGGGATTCGGGCGCGATCGACGAGAATCACCTGCCCGGCAAGGGCGAGAGCTTCAAGACCAACTCGCCCAACGCCTGGGCACCGCTCGCCTTCGACGCAAAGGCGGGGCTGGTCTACCTGCCGATGGGCGTGAGCACCCCCGACGTATGGGGTGGCAACCGTTCGCCGTCCGTGGAGCGCTACAGCAGCTCAATCGTCGCGCTCAACGTCAACACCGGGCATCGCGTCTGGTCGTACCAGACCGTTCACCACGATCTGTGGGACATGGACATTCCCGCCCAGCCCTCGCTCGTCGATCTGCGTCGGAATGGAAAGGTCGTCCCGGCGCTCTTTGCCCCCACCAAGAGCGGCGACATCTTCGTGCTGAACCGCCTGACCGGCAAGCTGCTGGTCGATGCGCCCGAAACGGCGGTCCCGCAGGGCGGCGCTCCCGGCGAGCGTCTGTCGCCGACCCAGCCGTTCTCTCAGCTGAGCTTCCGCCCGAAGGCCCCGGTTACCGGCGCCGACATGTGGGGGGCGACGATGTTCGACCAGCTCGCCTGCCGGATTCAGTTCCACCAGCTGCGTTATGAAGGGCCGTTCACACCGCCGAGCACGCAAGGGACGCTCGTGTTCCCGGGCAACATCGGCATGTTCGAATGGGGCGGTGTCGCGATCGACCCCGAGCGCCAGATCATGGTCGGCAACCTGAACTACATGCCGTTCGTGTCCAAGCTGCTGCCGCGTGGCCCGCAAAATCCGTCCTATGCCACGCCGCAGCACCCGCCGGGACCGGAAGGCGGCCTGCAGCCGATGCTCGGCACGCCTTATGGCGTCGCGCATGGTCCGCTGTTCTCGCCGATCGGCCTGCCCTGCTTCCGTCCGCCCTGGGGCGCCGTGGTCGCGGTCGATCTGCGCACGATGAAAACCGCCTGGCAGGTCCGCAACGGCACCATCCGTGACAGCGCGCCGCTGCCGATCCCGCTGCGTCTGGGCGTGCCCAGCATCGGCGGACCGCTGATCACCCGTGGCCGCGTGATGTTCCTGACCAGCACGCTCGACCAGTACATCCGCGCATATGCGGTTGATAGCGGCAAGCTGTTGTGGGAGGACCGGCTCGGCGCCGGTGGCCAATCGACCCCGATGACGTACGGGGCCGGCGGGCGGCAATACGTGGTGACCGCGGATGGCGGACACGGTCCGCTCGGCACCAAGCACGGCGATCTGGTCACCGCCTATACCCTGAAGTAGGAAAAAGGATTATCGGAGCAATCCGATGACCAAGAAGAACGCCTCGAACACCGTCACCATCAACGACGTCGCCCGCCGCGCGGGGGTCGGCAAGGTAACGGTGTCGAGGCTTCTCAATTCCCCCTCGACAGTTGCGCCCGCCACGCGCGAGGCGATCAGGCGGGCGATCGAGGAACTGGGCTATCTGCCTTCCAGCGCAGCCCGGGCGCTTGCATCGAAGCGTAGCCACCTGATCGGAGCCGTAGTGCCTACGCTCGACAATCCGATCTTTGCCAATTGCCTGGACGGCTTGCAGAAGGAGGTGGCGGCCGCCGGATCGACGCTCCTGCTCGCGACCAGTAATTATGACGGTGTGCGGGAAGCGGAAGCGGCGCGGATACTCATCGAACGCGGCGCCGAGGCGATCATGCTCGTCGGTGCCGCGCGCGATCCTGCCCTTTATGCGTTGCTCGACCAGCAGGGCGTACCCTATTGCCTGACCTGGACCGCTGATCCGGATATCGACGCAAGCTGGGTCGGTTTCGACAATGCGGCGGCCAGCACCTCGGTCATCCGATATCTGTTCGAATTGGGCCATCGCCGTTTTGGCGCGATCGCCGGCGTTACCGCAGGTAACGATCGCGCCTTCGCCCGACTGCAGGCCCTCGTCGATTTCACGGCCGCGCATGGCTGTACGCTGGCCGTGAGCGAACAGCGCTATACGGTCGATCGCGGAGCGGTTGGCCTTTCCGAAATCCTCGCGGACCAGCCGACCGCGATCATTTGCGCCAACGACATTCTGGCGATCGGCGCGATGGCGGAGGCGCAACGGCTGGGATTTCGGGTTCCGGACGATATCTCGATCGCCGGCTTCGACGATATGGAAATCGCCGCCTGCATGAACCCGCCGCTGACGACGGTGCGGGTGAATGCCTCGGAAATAGGGCGGGCGGCCGCGCAAGCCCTGCTCGGTCAGATTGGCGGCGAGAGCAGATCCATGAAGCTGGTCGAAACCAACCTGATCGTCAGGGCATCTTCGGCGGCTCCACGCAGTTTACCGGATACGACGCTGGCATAGTCGCGCTCGAATATCCTGCCCGCCTTGCCCGAGCGGCTCTCCAACGCGGCCCGGCGGGAACTGGAAACATTGGGCGTCCGCGTGCTGACCGAGGTTCCCGTTACCGAAGTGACCGCCGATGCACCAAGAGCGGCGAACATATCCCGGCAGACCTCATGGTGTGGGGCGGCGGGGGTTCGCGCCACGCCGATCGCCGGCAAGCTCGGCACGTTGGAACTGACGCGCACGGGCCAGATCCTCACTACCCCTACGCTGCGGTCGGTCTCGGACCCGCGCGTTTTCGCGATCGGCGACTGTGCATCCTGCACGCTGCCGGGAAGCGAACGTCCTGGCTTCGGCCATTTTCCTGCCTCAAGCCTGAGGGGTAAATAGCGCCTTCAGGTCAGGGCGCTGGGCGTAGAAGGCCGCCAGTCGCTCTGCCCGACGGCCGGGTGTTCTGGCGGTGCCGATACGAAGGCCGAATAGCTTTAATAGTCCACGCAGTTGGTTGGCCATGGATGTCCGCGCGGTGATGAGCTGAGCACGGATGCGCAGCGCGGCCCGGGCGATATGCGTGGCCAACGCCACCATGTGGACTCGTTTGAACCAGCCGGTGCGTGCCAGCTGAGCAAGTCCCTCTGCGTCGTGGACATCGCTCTTGTTCACACGTGCAGATAGGACGCCCTTGGCGCGCCGCGCACATATACACTCCACCGCGACACCACGCTCGGCCAGTCCATGATAGAGAAAGGTCGATCGCGTTCGTGTTTCCAACACTACGCGCACGAGATCCGCGCAATGCCGGGGCAGCCACTTGGCCAAAACATCGGGATCGCTCGCGACAACATCGCATCGGAAAAACTTTACCATCGGCATCGACCACGCAGATATGCGTCGTCTTGTCACTCACATCTAATCCTGCATCGACATCGGGCACCCTCCTGCATTGAAGCGCCAAGGCGACTTCGTACCATGCACGAGGGTGGCTACGTGAATTATGCGGTGTCCTATGATCCGGCGTTCGCTCCCCGTCAGTCACGCATCAGCCCCAGCGTCAGACAGCAGCCTGATCCCAAAGCCGCATCAACGACGTAATCGCTGCGTCAATCTGCGATAAAGGTACGCCATCTCTGGCTTCGACTGACATACCGCTCAGGAAGGTGCTAAACATCCGTGCCATTGCGGCCGTGTCAGTACCGGGTGACAACTCTCCGTTCGTTTTGGCTCTCTCGACATGCCGTTCGATCCCTTGGCGGTTGCGTTGACGCTCCTGTACCAGGATCGCCTCGACCTGCCGATTTTCTGGCGAGCAATTGTTGGCGCCAAGCATGATCAAGCAGCCTGGGGGATGCGACTGCGCCGTTTGCATAGCGGCCGATTTGCGCAATGCCGTCTCGATCGCATTGCGCGGGGCGAGCGTATCGTCCTTGAGGCTTGCGGTCACTTGACCATAGGATCCGATATAACGGTCCACGACATCCTGGAACAGCGCCTCCTTGGACGTGAAAGCCGCATAGAAGCTGGCCGACGATAGCCCCCCCATGCTGGACCTGAGCTGCGACAAGGATGTCGGCTCATAACCTTGGGCCCAGAAAAGCGTCATGGCCGCATCGATGGCGGCGTCTCGGTCAAAAGTGCGTGGGCGTCCTGTGCGCGGCATGCAATCCTCATTTATGGACTGATCAATCTATAAATCATTGCCATTCGGCTGTCACCTGCGTAGTTATGGATCGATCAATCCATAAGTATGAAGGTTTCCATGCCGAACGAAGAATGCAACCGGGCAAGTGATCCCATGCCAGTTTCCGCACTTCTCGCGCTTGCGATGACTGGCTTCATCTGCATCGCCACCGAAACCTTGCCGGCTGGACTGCTGCCGCAAATATCCTCGAGCATGGACATTTCATCAGCGCTCGCGGGACAAACTGTTACCGCTTATGCGATCGGTTCGCTGATCGCTGCCATTCCGCTCAGCATTGCGACGCAGGGGTGGCGGCGGCGCAGCGTGTTGTTGCTGACGATTGTCGGTTTCCTCGTCTTCAATTCGATCACTGCACTCTCGCACGACGTTGTGCTCACGATGGCCGCCCGCTTCATGGCCGGCATGTCGGCGGGGTTGGCCTGGAGCCTGCTGGCGGGATATGCGCGCCGGATGGTTGCACCCGAACAACAGGGCCGAGCGATGGCGATTGCCATGGTTGGAACGCCTGTAGCCTTGTCACTCGGTGTTCCCTTCGGAACTTGGCTGGGTGCCGCAGTCGGCTGGCGTTCTGCTTTTGGTGTAATGTCACTGCTGACGATCGTGCTGATCCTGTGGGTGCTGGCGAAGGTTCCCGATTATCCCGGTCAGGCCCGCAGCGCGCGAATGCCGCTTTACCGCGTTCTCGCGACACCGGGGGTCCGTCCCGTCCTGGGCGTCGTCGTCAGTTGGATGCTCGCACACAACATCCTTTATACCTACGTGGCGCCGTTCGTGACGCCTGCTGGCCTGGCAGACCGTGTGGATCTCGTCCTGCTCACATTTGGCATGACCGCGTTGGCCGGAATATGGTTGACCGGGAAGCTGGTGGACCATTTCCTGCGGTCGACCGTGCTGGCGAGTCTTGCTTTGTTTGCACTGGTCACGGTGACACTTGTGCTGGGCGCTAGGTCCGTCATCGTCATCTACGCCTGCACTGCGATCTGGGGGCTGACTTTTGGCGGCGCGGCAACTTTGCTCCAGACCGCCCTCGCAGATGCTGCCGGCGACAGCGCGGACACGGCTCTGTCGATGAATGTCGTTGCCTGGAACGGTGCGATCGCAGCGGGAGGCCTTGCTGGCGGTTTTATGCTTCAGACTTGGGGTGTCGCAGCATTTCCCTGGGCCATGCTCGCGTTGACATGCGTTAGCTTCGTGGTTGCATGGTCATCACATGCGCACGGCTTTCTCACAGGAAGCCGCACGGGAGACATGACGGTCATAGGCCATTGATTTAACTCGGCTGCTTGGGTGGCGTGCCTCGACTTTCGGCCTCTCTTGCTTGAGCGAGCGAAGCTGCGGGAATGACAGCTTTAGCCTAGGTCGTGAACTGAATGGCCACTCTTGCCGTAACAGGCCATGTCGATATGCTGTACCTTCTGAAAGTCTGCGAAGACACGAGGAATCCTGACTGCACCGCTTTCAAGCGTGGTCCTCACAACCGACGGCGCATCGAAGTAGACGACCTCAATTTCGTGGTTAGCCATATTTTTACATTGCGAATGAATTGGCCCGCGGGCGCCAAGTGGGTTGGCGAGCAGCAATCCTGTCAGGAGCGGAATGCGCACCCGCAAGGCAGGAACTGTCATAGAGCGATTGTGATTCCCCTCGGCGCTGCGCAGTTCAGGCAACCCTTAAACGAGGTGGAATCGCTCGTGCGCCCCGGCTGCTCCCAGAGGTAAGTTGTGATTTGCCAATGTTTGGCCATCGACCTTTATTGGGCGGTGGCCCTCGACCTATAAGGCGCATGACACAGGGAGCGCCCAGGCCGGTATGGTGCTTCGCAACCCGTGTATATTAGCTGGCACGCGAGGAACCTGTCGATGCGTATTCTCTTGGCCGAGGACGATCCCCAGGCGGCCGAATTTGTCGCGCGTGGGCTTCGCGATCTCGGTCATAGCGTCACCGTGGCCGCAGACGGCCGTGATGCGCTCCAGATAACCCAGTTGCACGACCACGATGTCCTCGTGCTGGATAGGATGATGCCCGTACACGACGGGATACAGGTCTTGCGAGCCTTGCGTAGCGCGCAGGTGCATGTTCCCGTGCTGCTGCTTACCGCACTGGGCCGCATAGAAGACCGGGTCGAAGGACTGGAAGCGGGCGCGGATGACTATCTTGTCAAGCCGTTCGCGTTTGCGGAACTGGCTGCGCGCGTCCAGGCGCTGGGTCGCCGCAGTTCAAACGCCGGTGGTAGCACGACCCAACTCATGTGGGGGGTACTTCGGATGGATTTGCTCAGGCGCGAGGTGACTTGCAGCGGCGAGCGGATAGCGCTCCAACCACGCGAATTCGCCCTGCTTGAAGAACTGATACGGGGCGGTGGCAAGACCATTACCCGGACCATGCTGCTGGAAACGGTCTGGGAATTCCATTTCGACCCGCGGACCAACATTGTCGAGACGCACATGAGCCGGCTGCGCGGCAAACTTGCGGAAGGCGGCGCGAAAGACATCATCGAGACCGTTCGCGGAGTCGGCTACCGGATGCGCGCGGTGTGATCCGCTGGCACAAGAGCGCGACACTGCGCATGGCGCTCGCCTACACAGCCTGTCTCACCCTGGGTGTCATGGGGCTGTGGGGCGGCGCCTTCTGGACCATGCGCCACGCCTTTCAGCAACAACTCGACGTGGATCTCGACGACGAGGCCGACCGTCTCCTTGCCGAATTCCGCAAGGGCAGCACACCGGCGCTGGTCGGAGCGGTCGGCTCCCGCGTTCGGCTGAACACCAGCGACGAGCTGATCTACGCGCTCTACGACCGGAAAGGGGAGGAAATCGCGGGAAACCTGCCCCATCCACGCCCCCGTCCGGGCAAATACACGATGCAGTTCGAGGACCGCGACGAGGGGCTGGATACGATCCGTGTCGTGGCGCGCGACGTGCCCGGTGGCCTGTTGCTTCTTGTCGCGGCCGACAGCGAGCGGATGGACCGGATCGACCGGAGGATGGAGACGTCGTTCGTCGGGGCATTGCTGGGCGTTCTGGCGCTGGGGCTTCTGGGCGCCTTTCTGTTTGCCCGACTGTTGCATGACAAGCTCGGGCGAATTGCCTTGCAAGCCTATGCCGTCGCCGACGGTGCCGTATCCGCGCGCATGCCGGTCAGTGACAGGGGGGACGAATTCGACCATCTGGCGGCAAGCCTCAACCATATGCTTGCGCGCATCGAGGCTCTGATCGCAAATCTCCGTCTGGTCTCCGGCGCGCTGGCGCACGATCTGCGCACGCCGCTCACCCGGCTGCGCCAGCGCATCGAGGATGCGGCCGACGCATGCCAGGAGGGGCGTGTGCAGGATGAACTCGACCGGGCGACGCGGGAGGTGGAGGATGTGCTCGGCCTGTTCGGCGCTATTCTCCAGTTGAGCGAGGTGGAGGGCGGCGGCGCGTTGCAGATGCAGCCCTTTGATGTGGCCGAACTCGCAGACAGGGTTGCCGAGACGTACGAACCGGCATTCGCCGAAGACGGAAGGCGCCTTGGCTGGCTGGTGGAGCCGGGGATGAACATCGTCGGCTCGTCGAGCCTGATCGCGCAAAGTCTTTCCAACCTTCTCGAGAATGCGAGCCGTCACACGCCTGTCGGCAGTGAGGTCGAGATCACCCTGGCTTCGGGAAATGGCGAAGTGCTGCTGTCCGTACGTGACAATGGTGCGGGAATCGATTCCGCGGACCGCGCGCGGGCGCTTGAACGTTTCGTGAGGCTCGACGCCGCAAGATCGACGCCCGGCTTCGGACTGGGGCTGCCGCTGGTCGATGCCGTGGCTCGGCGCCACGGTGGCTGGCTCGAACTGGCGGACGCTCGGCCCGGCCTGCGCGCCACGATGCATCTGCCCTGCCGAGGTGTGAGTAATGGGGCCTGACCCTGGGCGGGTGATCCGCGCGCGGGACCTCCACCGGCTTGCCGACATTGGGAAATGGTAATTGGAGCATGGCGGGTTCCTGCGCTTTATTGCAGGCAGCGACGAAAGGCGACCGGCTTGCCGTCGGCGGTCTCCCGCCAAAGAAGCCGAACGCAGCGTCGATGCCGGCCCGCCGGATCCTGCAATGGAGTATCCTGCATGAAGTGCACTTCCCCCCGCCTTGCCGCGATGGCCATCGCCATCCTTGGAGGGACCGTCTCGATGGCGGCGCTCGCTGCGCCTCAACATCTTGCAACGCCTGCCCATGCTCCGAAGGCGACTGCGCTCGTGGCGCATACCATGACGCGAAACCCTGGCCTGCTCGACATTCTGCTGCATGTGACCCCGCCGGGCTCGAATACGAATTCGGTCGTGGCGGCGCATCTTCCCGATGATCTGGGTGAAATTTCCGGGGACGATGATGTCGGAGTGGCCCGGACCGGCAAGCCGCTGGTCGAAGTGCAGAAGGATGGCGTTCGCATCGGAGTGCTGCTGCAACTGCGCGATGCCCGGCGTCGGCCGATCGGTGCCGTGGGAATCATGGCGCCCTGGCACGAAGGCGACAGCCAGAAGGCTGCTCTGGAGCGTGCGGTACGCATTCGTGACGAAATGGCGCGGCAAATCCCGTCACGCGCCGCGTTGTTCCGGTAGGGGCGCCCCCATGCCCCTTGGCAGGTCGGTATTTCCCCCATGATGCCGGCCTGCCACCCTCGTCCAATCCGGCCCGGTATGGTCTTGCGCCATGGCCGGGCCGGATTGATCTGCATCAGCCGTGATGGCTGGCCGGTGCCATGACGAGAATGTGGAAGCTGCCCGGCACGATCGTTCCCCTTCCTCCGTTCGTGGCTGGCGTGAAGCTGGCAGCGGGAAGGAACAGCCGGCCGGTGGCGGGATCGTAGGCACCGGTGCGCGCGCTCGTCTCCGACTTCGAGGTCGATGCCGGCATGGCCTTGCGCCCCTTGAGAGCGATGACCGAGACAGTGCCGCTCTTGCCGCAGGGCACGATGAAGCGCTTGTGCTGCCCGTCCCAGATGGCGGTGTCCGGACCCAGGCCGATCGAAAGCAGGGCGACCTGCTTGCCGGTGTGGGTATCGACCAGGGAAGCCTTGCCGTTGGCGCATGCGCTAAGCGCCAGGCCCGTGCTCGGATCGAGCGCGAGACCGGTGGGGCCAGTGCAGCCGGGCAGGGCGATGATGCCGCTCATGCGGCCCGCCTGCGTATCGACCAGTTCGATCTCGTTTTCGTCCTCGTTGTTGACGGCGATCTTGCCGGGCGCATATTCGACGGCGACTTCGAGCCCCGGCTTGACCGGGATACGCGCGGTTTCCTTGTAGGTGACAAGGTCGATCACCGAGACGGCGCCGCCGGCGGCATCCATGACGTAGCCGGTGTGGCCGTCGGGCGAAATCAGTTCGGCATCGGGATCTTCACCGATCGCGATGTTGGCGATCTGCTCTCCCGTCGAAGCATCGAGGATACGCGCGCTGGCGTCCTTCTTGCTGCTGACGAGCAGGGAATTGGTGCCCGGGATCGGCAGGACGCCGTGGGCATAGGCAATTTTCCCGATGGCCTTGACCGGTTGGCGGGCGTCCGGATCGACCACCAGCACGTCGTTGCCATGGGCGACTAGCAGCCGGTGCGTCGCCGCGTCCCAGGTCGCGAAATCCCAGCTGTCGTCACCTGCCGGGATGCTGGCGGACCTGACGAAGGCAGAAGCGGGGGCGCGGGCAGGCGCTGCCTGTGCCGGGGTTGCCAGTGCCGCGGCGAGCGCGGCCGATCCGCAGAGGCCAAGTATCCCGGCCAGCGTCTTGGGGGATGAGCTGATCATGTCTGAGAAAATCCTTGATAATGCCGTTGAGTTGGGCCCCGCGCTTCTTGAAGCGGCGCATGCGGGGCGGTGCAAGTTGGCTATTCCCAACGATGGGGGCAGGCGGGCGCGCAGGGGCTGCCCGCCCGCCCGCTCAGCCTTTAGAAATGCAGCTTTGCACCCAGTTCGAGCGTCAGGTCATAGAACTCGCGCTGGATGGGACGATTGGGGGTGCCCTCGTAGAAGCGCAAAGGCGCGTTGGTGAGGTTCTTGGCGTTGGCGTAGAACTGCAGGTTTTGCGTCACGTCGTAACTGGCGTTCGCGTCGAGCGTGGTGCGGCTGTCCTGGAATACGTCGGTGGCCCTGGTGCTGCCGATGCCGAACAACACGTGGCTCTCGAATTGCGATGCCAGGCGCAGCTTGACCGGGCCGCGTTCGTAGAAGACCGCCGCGTTCCAGGTCCATCCGAAGGTCCCGGGCATGGCCACGGTCTCGCCGGGCCGCAAGGCCACCTTGCTGTTGGCGTATGTGAAGTTGCCGTCGATACCAAGGCCGCCGAGCAGGCCGGGCAAGCGGGTGAAGTGATCGACGAACTGGCCCTCGATCCCGCGAACACGAGCGTGCGAGACGTTGGCATAGCTCTGGACAAGGAAGATCTGCGACTGGCTCAGTCCCGGATAGCCGGTCTGACGCGAGGCAAAGGTCACTATGTAGTTCCTGAGTTCCTCGTCGAACGCGCCCAGCGAGATGATGCCGTGGCCGGGCAGATAGTACTCGGCGCTGACATCGAAGTTATTGGAGGTGATCGGCTTCAGGTCGGGGTTCCCGGTGGAAACCACCGAGTTGCCGACGTCGATACCGGTCGATTGCTGCGTCTGGTAGAAGCCGGGGCGGGCGATGGCCGTCGAATAGGTCGCGCGCAGGACCGCCCGGTCGGTGGGCTGATAGCGCAGTTGCAGCGTCGGGAAGACGTTGTCGTAGCTGCGGTTCGTCGTGATCTGTCCGTGCACGACGCTACCGGCGCTCACGTAGTCTCCGATGCCGCTGTAGCTTGCCTTGGTGTGTTCCCAGCGTAACCCGGCCAGGACGCCGAGCGGTCCAAAAGTGCCGCGGTATTGTGCAAAGGCGGCGCTCACGTCCTCGTGATCGTCGAAATAGTTGCCTTCGTCGAGCGCCATTGCAGTCGAGCCGTAGAGATTGCGAAGGGCGGTATTGCCGATGCTCGGACCGATCGAATAGCCGTTGCCGTAGAAGTCATCGACGGTGTTGAGCGAGGCATTGTCGCTGAGCAGATAAGTCGAGCCGGGGGTCAACGTGCCGGAGTACGGAAGCGCGACCTTGTGCCGGTAGCGCAGCTTGCCGCCTACCTTGAGTTCGTCGCCCGCAGCCAGGCCGACCGGAACCGCGACGCTGGCGGCGTAGCTGTATTCCTCGTCGCGATCGTGTTCGACCGCGTTGGAAATCTTGCTCAGTGCGTAGTTCGAAGGCGCGTAGAAGCCGCTGCCGGAGGTGATGGCGAACGCGGGGTAATCGGGGTTGGTGATGTTGTCGTAAGTGCTGGTGTAGTCGTTGGGGTTTTCGTAGGTCGAGTTGTAGTCGTAGTGCTTGTCGTACGTCGCCCGCGAATAGGCGGCGAAATATTCCAGATGCGCTACGCCGATATGGTTGTCGCCGCCGCCCTGGATGACGAGGTTCTTGTGGGTCTCGTCGTAGTCGCGCAAAGTCTTCACGCCGTTGGTCTGCTGGGCGACGAAGCCGTTGGGATTTTTCGGGTCTATGGACTGGACGCCGTTGAAGTCGGTTTCCAGGCGGTTGCGGAAAGCATGTTCGTTGTAGCCGGCTAGGCTGGCGCGCAGGTAGAAGCGCTGCTGGCTGTCCGGCGTGAAGTCGAGCTCGCCCGAGTAGCCGAAGCGCCGGCGATCGTAGGCGTATCGACGCATCTCCAGGGCACTGTAGGCTTTGTCGGGCGCGACGCTGGTGTCGTCTACGTAAGCGGCCTCAAGGTCGTCGAAACTGCGCTTGTCGTTGTAGAGGTACTGGCTGAGCACGAAGGAGAACGGCGCGTCGCCATCGGCGTTGGTCCCGCCGAAAGGTGCTCCGACGACGATTTCGTCGCGGTACAGGCCGGTGTTGCGATCCGTCTCGATGCCGCTGCCCAGGGTGATTTCGGCGAAGGGCTTTTTCGTGCCGATCGCGGTGCGTGGCACGAGGTTGACCTGGCCACCGATGCCTTCGGCGTCATGGTCGGGCAGCCCGGACTTGGTGACGATGATCTGGTCGATTGCGCCGATCGGGATCGTATCGAATTCGACCGCTCGGCCCGCGGCGTTGAAATAGGTGCCTCCCGGCTGCGTGTTAAGAAGGACCACGCCTCCGAAGTTCGCGCCGTTGAGATTCCCGTCAAGGCCGCGGATGTTCACGAACCTGCCTTCGCCCGTGTCGATCGAGAGTGCTACGCCCGGCATGCGGCTAAGTGCTTCGGCCGCGTTCACGTCGGGATACCGGGCGATGGCTTCGGCTGACTGGATGGCGACCAGATTGGGCGCCGCCTTTTGCACGTCGCGCGCCGTCTTGGCTTGGCGAGCCTCGCTGACGACGATGGTGGAACCGTCGTCATTGTCCTCCGCGCGGGCCGGCGCCGCAAACACGATAGGCATGATGCATGCCGCCACCGCAGCCGGGATGAGATTTTTTGCTGACACGGATAATTCGCTCCTGAGACCCAAGCGTGTCAGCTGAACTCGATCTGTGACGCTCCTGTTATGATTCCGGGCGTAGAATTAATGATTCCCAACATTTGGTCCGAGCTTTCCAGTTTTCCCCTTGCGCGGGGCGTGACCGACGTGGCGGGAACCGCCGAGGCTGATCAATGCCTCGCTGACCGGCGCCACCGAGAAGTAAGCGGAGCCTGCGCCCCATCTTGTGGGTGTGAAGCGCATGGGCGTCGCCGCACAGCACTTTGTCGGTGATCTCGGCAAGATGCGGCGCAATGTCGCCGAAGGATTTGCGGGCGTTGGTAGGTTCGGTAGTCATCGTCTTCGCTCCTGCTATGGGCGGCCACGGGATGGTGGCGGCAGCGGTTATCGAGATCGCGGTTCGCCGGCTGAAGATGGCGTCCGGCATCATCAGTGCGCGGTAAAGCCGCCGTCGACCGGCAGCGCGGCGCCGATCACGAAGCTTGCTGCCGGACTGCACAGCCACAGCACGGCGGCGGCGCCTTTATCACAGGCAGCGACTTTCTGATCGACGGCGGCACCGCTGCTGTTCACTGGTACGGATAACCATGTCGCGGCCTTCGCACGGAACTGGCGTGAGGATTATCACCGGCAGCAGCAGATGAGCGGCCGCGGAACGTTCGTGCCGCTGTCGTTCGTACCGGATGAAGCCTTTCAGTTCGACTAGAGTGAGGACTGGGCGATCCTTACGGGGGTGCGCACGAAGCTGCAGGCGGCGCACCTCAAATTGAATGGCAGCCGGGCCTTCTTCGTGGGGGCTTATCTGCTGATGCGCTGCGCGCCGGAACGCTGGTCCGCGTGTTGCCTGAATGACGCGGGCGCAGGGCATCGTCCATCTGGTCGTCACGACCCGGCGCGGACTGCCGCCGGCTGTCCGCGCGCGGATTGTCCTGCCGTGCCTCAGGCACCACCCGGCAGCGGAGCGGCCGGATCGACGAGCCCGGCGACGCGCAGTTCGTGCCAGAAGTCCACCGGCACCGTCTCGCCAAGCGCCGCGCTGTCCTCGGCGATGCGGCCCGGCCGGCTGGCGCCCGGGATCACCGCCGCTACCGCCGGATTGGCAAGCGAGAACTGCAGCCCGGCCGCCTTCATGCTGATCCCGTGGCGATCGGCGATGGCCTTGATCCGTGCGACCCGCTCGAGGATATCGGGCGTCGCCGGAGCATATTCGAAGTTCGGTCCGCCGACGAGCGCACCCGAACTGTACGGCCCTCCGACCACGATCCCGGCCCCGCGCGCGGCAGCCAGCGGCATCACGCGCTGCAGCGCCTGGCCATGGTCGAGCAGCGTGTAGCGGCCGGCAAGCAGGAAGGCGTCGGGGCGCGGTTCCTCCAGGCCGAGCACGAGTTCGATCGGCTCGACCTTGTTGACGCCCAGACCCCAGGCCCTGATCGTACCTTCGTCCCGCAGGCGGTCGAGCGCCCGGAATGCGCCGGTGCGGGCTTCCTCGAATTTCGCCAGCCACAGATCGCCCCAGAAGTCCTGGGCAAGATCATGGACGAATGCGATTTCGATATGGTCGGTCCGCAGGCGCTTCAGGCTGTCCTCGATCGAGCGCAGCGTCGCGTCGTAGGTGTAGTCGTTGACGATCTGATTGGCGCGGCCATGGGCGAACACCCGGGCCTTTTCGCCCTGCTGGCGGGCGCTGACGTCCTCCAGTTCGTCAAGGATGATGCGGCCGACCTTGGTGCTGATGACGTACTGGTCGCGCGGCTTGCCCGCCAATGCCTCGCCCATGCGCAGTTCGGCAAGGCCGGCGCCGTAGAAGGGCGCATTGTCGTAATAGCGGATGCCGTCGTTCCAGGCGGCTTCGACCGTGGCGAGCGCCTCGTCCTCGGGAATGTCGCGGAACATGTTGCCGAGCGGCGCGGCACCGAAGCCGAGCTTGCCCGGCAGGATATCTTGGAGAGCCATGGTCAGGGGTCCTTTCAGGCGACCGCCAGCGGATCGAGCGTCAGCGCGACACGATCGGCAAGGTCGTTGATGTGCGACAGGTAATTCTGGAAGTGCGGACTGGCGCGGTGCGCCTCGATCGCGGCCTTGTCTCTATAGAGTTCGTCGAGAGCGAACCGGTCGGGCGCAGCCTGATCGGCCCAGAGGTCATAGCGCAGGTTGCCCGCCTCGGCGCGGCTGGGTGCGATCATGCCGTCGAGCAGGGCGCGCAGCGCTTCTCCCTGGCCGGGCCTGGCGGTGAGGATTGCCATGATCTTGATGGTATCGGTCATCTTTCCTGTCCTTGCTGGCGGTCCGGCGGGGCCAATGCGAAGTGCCCCGCCGGTCATACGTGTCTTCAAGCATCTGTCTCTTGCGAGGCCCGGTCGAGCGCTTCGATCAAGGCCCGCGCGACTTGGTGGTCCGAGCGGGGGTTCTGCCCGGTAATGAGTTCGCGGTCGATGACGACGTGGGGTTCGAAGTCGACTGGCGTGACGATCACCTCGCCGCCCGCATCGCTCAGCGCCTGCGGCATGGAAAAATACAGCTTGGCCTGGAGCACCTGCTCCTCGACATAGGTTTCCTCCGAGGCGGAGAAGATCGTCATCCGGTAGCCGGCATAAGGCCACTCCGCAGCCAGTTCCCGCGCACCGGCGTCATCTCCGGCGATCAGCGCGGCACGGAAGGCCGGCGCATTCGCCATCGCCGAAACCAGCGCGATCGGGCCATGGCAAAGCAGGGCGGTCGGCCTGGACTTGGCATGGAAATGCCGCAGGATCGTGCCGGTCTCGGCGTCCTGCATCAGATCGACTACGGGGGCCTGACCACCCGGCACGAACACGCCGGCGAACTGGTCGAGGCCATCGGCGATCACGGCGCGCAGTGTGCGCACTGCGTTCATCGACGGATCGTTCGCGTAGAACGCCTTCGCCTGCTCATAGGCCGCGACGTCGTCGTCGAAGTGCATGGCGGAATCCGAGGCGGGGTCGATGATCGGCTTGGTGCCGTTCGGCGTCGCGAGCACCAGTTCGTAACCGGCCGCGATCAGGGCCATCGCCGGCACCACCGTTTCGTTGAGGTACTGTCCGGTCGCAGCGTGGCCGCCCAGAACCTCGATTTGCGTGGCATTGGAGCCAAGTACGAGCACTTTACCCTTGGTCATCTGAACCTCCTTCGATTGTCAGCATCCGGCGACGATCCGCCGATGCCCCGAAGATGGCGTGTTCGTGGCTATTCCAGAACTTTATTTCTTGGATTTTAGATATACCGATGAGATGATGACTGGATGCGTTACGATCTCAATCTGCTGCCGATCTTCGTGGCATTGATGGAGGAGCGCAACGTGACCCGCGCCGCCATTCGTCTGGGCATGACGCAGCCGGCTCTCTCCAATGCGCTCGGCCGGTTGCGGGCCATGCTGCAGGACCAGCTTTTCATTCGCGAGCGCTATGGAATCCAGCCGACACCCATCGCTCTCGAACTGGCGCCGGGGATCGCCGAGGCGCTTGCCCGGCTCGACGATGCGGTGCTCGGCCAGCAGGATTTCGATCCTGCGCGGGCCGAGCGGCTCTTCACGATCGCGCCCAACGGCTATGTCGAGTTCGTGCTGGTCCCGGCGATCGTCGCGAAACTCGCCGAGGTGGCACCGGGCATCAAGCTGCGGCTTACCCCCTATGGCAATGACCTTACCGAAACCGGGGCCATCTCCGGCACGACGGCGATGGTACTTGGCCGGATCGTCGATCCGCCGGACAATCTCGTCGTCCAGCACCTGATGGACGAGAGCCTGGAATGCGTGGTGCGTGCGGATCATCCGGAGGTCGGCGATGCCATCACCCGCGAGCAGTTCGAGCGGCTGCGCCATGTCAACGTGATGCCGCCCGGCCGCGTCCGCTCCGGCGTGTTCCAGGCGCTGGCCCAGCAGCAGTTGAAGCGCGACGTGGCGATCTCCGTCACGAACTTCTTCGCGGTGGCAGAGATGGTCGCGGTGACCGATTACTGCACCACTCTGCCGCGATTGATCTGCAGTCGGCTCAAGCACGACCCGCGGTTGAAAGTGCTGCCCGCTCCAGTCGATCTCGGCACCTTTCCGGTCCAGATGGCCTGGCACGTCCGCTATCGGCACGACCCGGCACATCGCTGGCTGCGATCCT
Source organism: Sphingomonas sp. LH128 (assembly GCF_000293195.2). Classification (NCBI taxonomy): domain Bacteria; kingdom Pseudomonadati; phylum Pseudomonadota; class Alphaproteobacteria; order Sphingomonadales; family Sphingomonadaceae; genus Sphingomonas; species Sphingomonas sp. LH128. The sequence goes on along the minus strand of NZ_ALVC01000017.1, from coordinate 32,737 downwards.
TGATCACCGACGTGGTGCGGCGCTTCGAAGCCGAAGGTACTTCCTAATCGACGTCGATGGTCAAAGGCCGTTCAGCTCGTAACGGTTTCGGCCGTTGCGTTTCGCACTGTACAAGGCGGCGTCGGCCTGAGCGAACACCTGCGCCGGGTCGGCCGGGACGGATCCGGCATTCGCTCCGACGATCCCGATGCTGGCGGTGATCCGTCCATGAACGCTGGCCGGATGGGCGATCGCAAGGGCTTCGATTGCTCGCTGGCAGTTGGCGGCCACTGCGATTGCACCCCTGGCATCGGTATCAGGCAGGATGAGCACGAACTCTTCGCCGCCATAGCGGCAGGCGAGATCGCTGGCGCGGCGCAGGCATGTTCCAAGTGCATCGGCGACGAGCCGCAGGCATCGATCGCCTTCCTGATGACCGAGGCTGTCGTTGTAGGGCTTGAACCAGTCGATATCCACGATGAGCAGCGCAAGCGGTGTTGCCGAGCGCCTTGCCCGCCTGACTTCACGATCCAGAGCGGCATCGAAGCCACGCCTGTTCAGCAGTCCGGTAAGGTGGTCCTGGCGCGATTCCACTAGAAGGCGTCGACGCGAAGTGCGGAGCACCCGTTCGATCCGGAGGCTGCGGGTCACGTCCATGGCGATGGTCAGCAATGCGGAAATGCCGAGGTCGGCGTGTCGTACCGGATGAAACGTGACGGCGTAATCCCGCCCGCCCAGCATGAACCGGTGGTCGGGAAGAGGCAGGCCAAGGTCGGCCAGTTCGAAGCATCGGCGCAGCACCGGCGCGGCGCCGGGGACGAGGTCGCCGGCTTGCCGATCCAGCAGCGTGGGCATGCCGAACATCGCTGCAGCCGCTTCGCTGGCCTTGCCGATTGTAAGATCGCGATCGAGCATGCAGGCCGCCAGCGACGTCGATCCGAACAGGTGTTCCACGATCCTCCAGGGGCGCTCGCAACGGAAATACTGCAGCCGTTTATCCGGCCCCGCCAACCATCGCCTTGTTCTCTAGGGAGTTTCCCTAGTTAGCTTGAGGGGCGGCATAAGCGCCGTGCTCGGAGACTGTCATGTAAAGAAATGCAAAATCGGACCTGCCCTTGTTCGAGACACCACCTGTAAAACATTGCAAAGCCCGGCCGCGCCGCCTCGCAATCGGCATCGGCACTGCTATGGCGAAGTCTCGGCCCTGCGCAGGGGCAACAAAGGGCAGCCGTGCGGATAGCGATACTTGAGGACGATGTGGCCCTGGCAGGGCTTGTGGAGATGACGCTCGCAGAGGCGGGCCATTCCTGCGAAGTGTTCGGCGACGGTCAGGTTCTCGTGCGGGCGTTGCACCGATCGACTTACGACGTCCTCATCCTCGACTGGAACGTGCCGGGCTTGTCCGGGCTCGAAGTCATATCCTGGGTACGCGAAAATCTGGAGATCGCCCCGCCCTCGCTGATGCTCACCAGCAGGTCGGCGGAAGAGGATATCGTCGCCGGGCTCACCGCCGGTGCGGATGACTACGTGATCAAGCCGGTCGCGCCGGTGGTCCTCAAGGCGAGGATCAGCGCCCTGGCGCGTCGGGCTTATCCCGCGGCCCTTTCGGGCTTCGAGCACTACGGCAGCTATTGCTTCGATACGCGGGCCGAGACGGTCGAACTCTCCGGAGAGCCGATTGCTCTGACCGCGAAGGAATTCGCGCTGGCGCTGCTCCTGTTCAGGAACATGCACCGCGCTCTGGCGCGCGCCTACATTTTCGAAGCCGTATGGGGACGCAACCCGAACCTCCCCACTAGAACCCTCGACGTGCACATCTCAAACGTCAGGACCAAGCTGCATCTTCGCCCGGATAACGGCGTCAAGCTGGTCCCGATCTACTCGTATGGATATCGACTTGAAGCCCTGGCATCTTAGAACCCGCGCATGGGCGAGCGCCGCCCTCCTGCTGCTGGCGGCGGTTCCCGGCGGGATGGCCGTCGCCCGGCCCGACGGCTCTGCGGTGGTGGAGCCGGCGCGTCCTGATGTGCGTTATGTGGTCCGGCCCGGAGACAACCTCTTTCGGCTGGCCGCCAACTACTTCATCCGCACCGAAGACTATCGCATCGTCCAACGGCTCAACCGGGTGGCGGATCCGCTGCGGTTGCCGGTGGGCATGGTGCTCGTCATCCCGCGCGAACTACTGAGGCACGAGCCGGTGAGGGGAACCGTGCACAGCGTTCGCGGCGCGGTGCGGATCGGCGGCAAGCCGGCGGCCGTCGGCATGACGGTGGGCGAGGGGATGCTCATCGAGACCGGGCAGAAGTCCTTTGTCACGCTCGCCTTGCCCGACGCGACGACCATCGCCCTGCCGTCGCAGTCGGCGGTGCGCGTGCAGCGCCTGCGCCGGCTGGTGTTCGACAGCCACGTCGAGCGGCTGTTCGGCATCGAACGGGGCGGTGCGAGCGCCACCGTCACGCCGATGACCGACCCGCAGAGCGATTTCCGGTTCTCGACCCCCCGGGCCATTACCTCGGTGCGCGGCACGAAGTTCCGGATGGCCTATGATGCCGACGCCGGGCTGGCGACGAGCGAGGTTCTGGAAGGCAAGGTCGGTTTCGATGCCGAGGCGAACGAGACTCAGACGCTGCCCGCAGGCTTCGGAACGACGAGTGAACTGTCGGAGCCGGTCGCCCTGCTGCCTGCTCCCGAACTGCTTGGGCCGGACGCGGCCCAGACCGGCGAGGGCCTGCACTTCGCCCTGAAGCCGTTGCCCGGCGCCACGGCGTACCACGTGCAGATCGCCGCCGACGCAAGATTCCTCGAGGTTCTGGACGAGGCGACCAGCAAATCTGCAGAGGTGCGGTTCGCCTCGCTGCCCGATGGCGCCTACTTCGTGCGGGCAACGGCTATCGACCGTAACGAACTGGAGGGCGTACCCGCGACGTTCTCCTTCCAGCGCCGTCTCGAAGGTCTGCGCATGGGCATCGAGATGGGTTGGGCGGGGCCGTATCGCCAATACCTGTTCTGGTGGAACGCGCACGATGTGTCGGGCGCACGGTTCCGCTTCCAGCTTGCCAAGGCAGGCCGGGAGGCAAAGCCGCTGGTCGATCTGCCCGAACTCTCGAACACGTCCCAGCCGGTGATCGATCTGCCGCGCGGCCGCTATCGCTGGCGCGTGCAGACAAGCCGGATCGTCGACGGCAAGGTCAGCACCCAATGGTCGGACTACGGCGAGTTGAGGGTAGAGGGGAACTGGTGAGGCTACGGCGGCATCTCAAGCTGCGTACCCAGTGGTGGCTGATTGTCATCGTCACCAGCCTGCTGGTCATGCTCATGACGATGGACCGCACGATGGAGCGGTTCGACAACGGCATCTACGATCACCTGCTGCAACTCGTTCCGTCGCCGTCGTCCGATGCGATCCTGCTGGTCGAGATCGATGACGACAGCGTGGGAAGGATCGGTCGCTGGCCATGGAACCGCGCGACCCATGCCGCGCTCATCGATCGGCTCAACGCGGCGGGGGCGAAGGCGATCGGCTACGATGTGCTTTTCACCGAGCCGACCGATGCGGCCAACGACGATGCGCTGGCAGGCGCGATGGCCCGGGCTATGGCGGGCGGTGCTCCCGTCTTCCTGCCGGTCCTGCCGGGTGCTTCATCCGAAAACGACGCCACGACCATCCTTCCGATAGAATCGCTTCGTAAGGCTGCCGCCGGGATCGGCGCCGCCACCATCGCGCCGGATGCGGACGGTGTCGTGCGCGCGGCGCCGCGTTCGGATGAAGGGCCTGACGGGGCGCGGCTGCTGATGCGCGTCATGGCGCAATCCCTTGCCGGGGGTGGGCATGTCTCATCGCAGGCCGGGCTGATACCGTTCGGCGGTGGCACCGGGCGTTGGCCGGAGGTTTCGGCCGCAGCGGTTCTGGCCGGGGAAGTGCCCGCCGAACTGTTGAAGGGCAAGATCGTGCTCGTCGGCGTGACGGCGTCGGGCCTCGGCAGCCGGTACGCAACGCCTGCCGGCGGCGTGATGTCCGGGCTTGAGATCCAGGCTTATCTGCTTCAGGGGCTGCGCGGCGGCACGATGATGACGCAGGCCGACCTGTCCGCCTGCCTGATCGCGGGACTGCTGCCGCTGTGGATGCTGATGATGGGGCTGGGGCCGTTCAGGCGGATGCCGGCGCTGACCTGCCTGGCGCTGTGCTCGGCGCTGGTGCTGGGCCTCTCGCTTTGCGCCCTGATACTGCTGCGCATCTGGCTGCCGCCTTCTGCTGCGTTGGCCGGGCTGGTGCTGGCCTATCCCGTCTGGGGCTGGAGACAGCTCGCGGCGACCGAAAGGTTCATGCGCACGCAGCTCGAACGCCTGCAGGAACAGCCCATGCTCGTTCCGCAAAGGAACGTCGTTCATACCGAGAGGGGCGTCGCCTACACGATCGCACTGTTGAATGCAGCTATCACCCGCAACCGGGAGATGCGCCATTTCGTGGCCGATCGCCTCGACCAGTTGCCGGACGCGACGATCGTGGCCGATCTGAACGGCGACATCCTGCTGGCGAATGTCGCCGCGCGCAAGCTCTTCGCCAGCCCGGATGGAGGACTGGAAGAGAAGACCGGCGCGGTCTCGATCCTGAGCCGTTGCCGCCTCATCGGCAGCGGCGATCCGGTTCGCTTTCCTCCGTCCGCTGAGGAACCGCTCGCTTGCGAGGTCCAGCTCGATCAGGGGCGCTTCTTCCTTCTCGGGATGGCGGGACAGACTTCGGCGGAGGGTACGCGCGTCGGCTGGGTCATCCGCTTCGTCGACATCAGCGACGCCAAGACCGCGCAGAAACAACGCGACGACGTGGTGCAACTGCTCACCCACGACATGCGCTCACCCCAGGCGTCCATTCTGGCCGTGCTTGAAACCGCGCCTGCAGACCGCATTGCGGCCAGGGAATCCGGCGTGATCCGGCACTACGCGGAACGCACCCTGCAACTCGCGGACGGCTTCGTCCAACTGGCCCGCGCCGAGAATCTGGAGTACGCCCTAGAGGAGGTGGACCTCGGCGACATGCTGATGGATGCGATCGACGATCTCTGGCCGCAATCGAAGGCCAAATCGATCGGCATCGTAACCCACGCGGACGAGCGGCTGCTGGTCACGGTCGAGCGCTCGTTGCTGACCAGAGTGCTGGTCAACGTCATCGGCAATGCCATCAAGTACAGCGCGGAAGGGACCACGATCACCTGCTCGCTGTCCTGTCAGCCGCGTGGCGATGGGGCGTACTGGGCAGTGTGCGCGATCGAGGATCAGGGGCCGGGCATAGAGCCGGGTCTGCGGCAGGCGATCTTCGAGCGCTTTCGCCGCGGACCGGTTGGCCTGGGGCCGAGGATCAACGGTGCGGGTCTGGGGCTCAGCTTCGCTCACACGGTGATGACCCGCCATCACGGACTAATCGAATGCCAGAGCGAACCGGGACGCGGCACCGCGTTTCTGCTGAAGCTGCCTCTGCACCCCAATCCTGCGTCGACGGATTGCACTCCATGATCGGTGACGAGCCTTGTCAGGGCGGCAACGGGCTCGGCTATCGACGCATCCAATAATCGGACCATTCCGTGGGCACTGCAGCCTCAGCAAGGTCTTTCGTTACGTCGAGCTTTGATTAGAGTAACCTGAAATCGCCACAGCGCTTTGACAGAATCTCAAAATTCAAGATAACAGGTCCCTTAATTGGTCGTATCCCCGATTGCCTCAGCAACGGGAGGCCGCCGCACGAGAGAAACGTGACCCGCGATCAGTCGGGGCGGGCAATCATCGGTGAGCGCGAACCGCGTCTCGCTCGGAGGGAGAGAAAATGAAGAAGACCGCGCTGGTGCTCCTGGCATCCACCACGCTTGCGACGACCCCGCTACAGGCGGCTATCGCTCAGGATCAGGGCGGGGACGACAACGCCGGGTCTCCTTCTGCGGGCGACATCATCGTCACCGCACGCCGCGTCGAGGAACGCCTCCAGGACGTGCCGATCTCGATGACGGTGTTCAACCAGAAGGCGCTTGATCGCCAGAACGTGTTCTCCGCCAAGGATCTCGCGACCTACACGCCGTCGCTGACGGCAAACTCGCGGTACGGGGCCGACTTTGCCTCCTTTGCCATCCGCGGGTTCACCCAGGAGGCGCGCACCACGACCTCGGTTGGCGTCTATTTCGCGGATGCGGTCGTGCCGCGTTCCTCGCCCTTGAGCGCCTCGGGCGACGGTGCGGGCCCGGGCCATCTGTTCGACCTGCAAAGCGTCCAGGTTCTCAAGGGGCCGCAGGGGACCCTGTTCGGTCGCAATACGACCGGCGGCGCGGTTGTCCTCGTCCCCAATCGCCCGACCTACGACTTCGAGGGATATGTCGAGGCGTCCGCCGGCAACTACGATATGAAACGCGTGCAGGCAGTGCTCAACCTGCCCGTCAGCGAGAGCTTCCGACTGCGTTTCGGCGTCGATACGCAGGAGCGCGACGGCTATCTGCGCAACATCTCGGGTGTCGGTCCTCGCGATTTCGCGGACGTGGGCTATGTCGCCGCGCGGGTGAGCGCGGTCGCCGACCTCTCGGACAACGTGGAGAACTACACGGTCATCTCCTACACCCGCTCGAAGACCAACGGCGCGGCCTCGAGGACGACCGACTGCTATGCCAGCAGTGCCGCGGGCGTCGCCACCAACGGTCCCAACGGGTACAGTTGCCAGCAAATCCAGCGCGAGCGTGATGCCGGCGACCTCACGGTAACGAACGCCCTGCCATGGGCGTACCAGAAGCTGGAGACCTGGCAGATCGTGAATTCGCTGAAGTGGCAGGTCAGCGACAACCTCACGATCAAGAATATCAACAGCTATGGGCAGATCATTCAGGACCAGGCGATCGACCTGTTCGGCGTATGGGTTCCGCTCGGCAACACGCTGCGGGTTCCGACCAGCACCGCGCCCTATTTCAGGACCGTCAACGTGCCCAGCCAGTATGTCGGGAAGGGCTGGGGCAGCGATACATCGATCAGCCCGCCGGGCCTTCACAGTGGACAGCAGGAGACGTTCACGCAGGAACTGCAGTTTCAGGGCACCAACTTCGGCAGCAACCTGACTTGGCAGGCCGGCCTCTACTATGAGCGCAGCCTGCCGCTCGGCTGGGCGGGCTCGCAGAGCATGAACGGGGTCTTGTGCGACAGTGAAGCGGAGTGGGCGGAATTTGCCTGCACCGATGCCTCGGCCGTCACCGGCGCGGCGACCGCCACGGGCAGCAGAAACTTCAATGTCGGCCGCGTGGCGTTCCGCAACATGGCCGCTTATGCGCAGGGCAGCTACAAGTTGACCTCCGCGCTGACGCTCGATGCCGGCATCCGCTATACCTGGGACAAGACGATGGGCAGTTCCACCAACATGGTGGCGTCCTATGCCGCGGCGACGGGCTGGAACACCCCGACGTTCACGTGCACCAATCCCGCCCTCACGTATGGCGGCTCACCCGCGACGTGCCTCGAGCGCTATAGCCAGAGCTCGAAGGCGCCGACGTGGATGATCGGGCTGAACTACAAGATCATGCCGGACATCATGGTCTGCGCGAAGTATGCAAGAGGCTACCGGCAGGGGTCGGTCAGCCCGCTGGCGGCAGTAGGTTTCAAGACTTACGAGCCCGAGCGCGTCGATGTCTATGAAGGCGGAATCAAGACGAGCTGGCACGGGGCGATGCCGGGCAGTTTCAATCTTTCCGGGTTCTACAACGACTTCCAGGACATGCAGCTGCAGGTCTCGTTCGTCGATACCAACGGCATCGCGCCGAACCTGCCCTCTGGCCCGGCCGTGGTCAACGCCGGCAAGGCGCGGATCTGGGGCCTCGAAGCGGAAGCATCGATCTCTCCGTTCGAGGGCCTCACGCTTCAGGCCAGCTACGCCTATCTCAACACGAAGCTGCTCAAGTTCATTGCGCCGGATCTCTCGACGCAGCCGGTTGGCGGCTACAACCTCGTGGCAAGCACTCCGGTCGAGGGAAGCCGCCTGCAGTTCACGCCGAACCACAAACTCTCGGTCACGGCCAATTACACGCTTCCGCTTCCCGACTCGGTGGGTCAGGTCAGCCTGGGTGCTACGTATGTCTACACTGGCTCGGTCTTTTACGGCAGGGATGCGTCCTTGCCGAACCGGGTCTACAGCGTATTCGCCCCCTCGGATCCCAATTACGATACGCAAGTTGCGCCAAGCTATGACCTGGTCAACTTCAACCTGAATTGGGAGAAGCCGTTCGACGCCCCCGTCGATCTCCAGGTCTTCGTGACGAACGCATTCGACAAGCGGTATTACGAGGCACGCAGCCTTTCGGGTTCGCGCGGCTTCACGTCGCGGTACTACGGTGATCCGCGAATGTATGGTGCGAGAGTGCGCTACACGTTCTGACTGGCAGGATGCACGAAGACGGGCCGAAGCGGGCATTGCCGCTTCGGCCCTCAATTGAAGGCATGTACTTTCGCCATGCCGGTGTTCCTTCTGGGATTACCGGGACGTGGGCATGCGCCCGAATCCCGCAGGCGGCAGCACGAATCTCGCGCGCAACTGCGATACGGATTCGCGAGCGCGCGCCACTTCGTCCTCGGCGTGGATGTCGAGGACCGCTGCAAGGACCCGGTCGTGCTCGGCCCTGAGTTCCCGGCCCGCCACATCGTGGTTGCCGGCCTGCAAGGCCGCCAGAAGCCGCCTAAGGGTTTCGTGGTCGGCAAGCGATCCCGCCAGCCACGCCCGCTGGACAAGACTGTGTGTTGTCGAGGTGCCGAGGCGGACCTGCCAAAGCTGCCCGATCATGAGGCTGAGGACTTCGTTTCCTCCCGCTTTCGCGAGGGTGACGTGGAATTCCGCCAGACCATGGTGCCAACTTTCGAAGTCGGCATCCGCGCGGATTGCCCCCTCCAGGCTTTCCGCAAGCGCGTCCAGCAGTGTCTTGTCGGTTAGGCCCGCAGCATGAATCAGGGCAGAGCATTCCAGAGTCGAGAGAGTGCCGAGAACTTCGAAGGCGGAAGCGTCCAGGACTTGGTTGCCGAGGTCGCGATGCGCATCGACGACATATGTGCCCGATCCCACTCGCGTCTCGACCACGCCGAGCAGGTCGAGCGCGTGCAGAGCTTCGCGAATGATGGGGCGGCTGACACCCAGAGCCTGCGCGAGAACGCGTTCCGCCGGCAACCGTTCTCCGCGTTCGTACCGGCCATCGCGCAGATCCTGCATCAGACTGTGCAGCACCGATCGCGAGAGGCGCGCGGGTTCCTTGCCGCCGTGAGGCGGGAGGCCGCGTTGACGCACCATTGATCCTCACCCTGATTGACTAATTAAAGTATACTGTATGTCTATTTCGGGCTCTGAGCAAGGGTCTGCAATATGATTTCTCTTGGCTCACATGGAGTTGAAAGGCCGTGCCGATCGTTTGCGACGAAAGGCATGAGCGGACGAAGGTTGCCGCCGCTTGTCCGGGTTGATTCCTCAGGAAAGTAGATCGTCTCCGCGATCTTGCTGTGTCTCTCAGATCCGGTATGGAGCGGGTGGTGCATTTTTCTGCTCATTCCGAATGGTTGCTTGAATTTAGCGGCAAGGCCACGCCAGTTGATCGACTTGACATATATAAAGGATACTGTTTTTAATCCACGTGCCGAGACGGTCTTGTCGTTCGGCCGATGAAAAACAGATAGTGGAGTGGAGCGGCGATGGCTCGTCTACCGTGGGACTTGCAGGGGCGAGTCGTGGTTATTTCCGGTGGCAACGCCGGCATCGGCCTGGGCTTTGCCCGGGGCATTGCAAAGGCGGGCGGCGACCTTGTCATCTGGGGAAGGCGCCAGGACAAGAATGAAGTCGCGGCGGACGAGCTGCGCGGCCTGGGCGCCAAGGTGCTCACGCAGGAAGTCGATGTGTCCGACGAGAACCGGGTGATCGAGGCTTTCGCGCAGGCCGTATCGACGATGGGCCGCGTGGATGGCGCCATCGCCAATGCCGGCCTGATGATGAATCAGGGCTGCTTCACCAACATGACCGGCGAGGCGTGGCATTCGCTGCTGTCGGTCAACCAGCACGGCGCATTCTACCTCGCCCGTGAGGCCGCGCGCCATATGCGGGACCGTGCGGAGGCGGGCGACGCAGGCGGATCGATCCTGTTCTGTGCGAGCCTGTCCGCCGTGACCGGCTCGATCGGCATGCAGCACTATAATGCCTCGAAGGGCGCGATGGCGTCACTGGCCCGGGGGATCGCCGTCGATCTCGGCAAATATGGCATTCGGGCCAACACCGTCTGCCCCGGATACACCGAGAGCGAGACCGTCAAGGATCAGGGCCCCGATTCCCCGCTCGGCGCACAAGTGCGTGAGCGCTGTCCTATCCCGCGGTTCGGCGCGCCCGAGGATTTCGAAGGGATAGGGGTCTACTTCATGAGCGATGCATCGCGTTACCACACCGGCGATCTGGTGAAGGTCGACGGCGGCTGGATGGCCAATGCCGGCAAGCTCAACACCTCGCTGGAGCGCCGCGCATGAGCACGTCCGATACCGCAACCGAGGTCAAGACCAAGGTTTTCCGCGTCGAGCAGTTCCGCGACCCGGTGCTTCCCGCCGAGCGGCGGGCCGAGCTGGAGGCCGCCGAGGCCGAGCCGCTGGACATGACCGTCGAAGCCGTCCTTGCAGACGCGCAGGCTCAGACGGGCTTGTCCGACTTCGGGCCGGGCGATTTCACCCAACGTCTGGGGCTGCTGCTGGAAGAGGTCGGGAGCAATCCCAACCTGTGGCGCTTCGCCAAGGCGAACTTCCGCGCCGCCTGCGTCAAGCAGGTCGCGAACCGCCTGAAGAACAAGGCCTACCTCGATGCGCATCCCGAGGTCGATCGCGAGGTCATCGACCGCCCGATCATCATCGTCGGCCTGCCGCGCTCGGGCACCACGCATCTCGAGAACCTGATCGCCGCCGATCGCCGGCTGCGCCACCTGCCGGTCTACCTCGGCTCCGAGGCAGTGCTCGCGCCCGGCGAAGCGCCGGGGCCGGACGGGGTCGATCCGCGCTGGCTGCGTTCCAGCGCGCACTGGGACCGGATGAAGCAGAACGCCATCATGGCCGCGATGCACGAGCATTCGCCGGACCACGCCTGCGGCGAGAACGAACTGCAGATGCCCGATTTCACCACCTATCAGTGGGAATGGATGGCAGAGGTGCCGCGCTGGCGCGATCATCTGCTCGGCCACGACCAGACGCCCCACTATGCCTATGGCAAGCGGATGCTCAAGGCCATCGCTCACCAGTTCCCGTCGGACCGGCGCTGGATCCTCAAGGGCAACCAGCATTCCGAGCAGATACCCGCGCTCGTCGCCAACTATCCCGACGCCTACGTCGTCCAGATCCACCGCGACCCGCTGGCATTGCTGCAGTCGGTGCTGACCATGCGGGGCCTTTCCGTCCTCGCGCACCAGAAGCAGCCGGACATCCAGGCGCATGTTGCCTACTGGGTCGATCGCATAGAGCGCATGCTGCGCGCGTATTTGCGCGACATGGACACGGTGCCTCAGGGCCAGCGGCTCGATATCCTGTTCGGCGACGTCATCGCCGACGATGTCGGGACCGCGCAGAAGGTGCTGGAGTTCGCCGGGCTCCCCTGGAGCGAGGACAGCATCGCCGACATGCGCGAATACATGGACAGCCATCCGCGCGGCAAGGACGGGCGGGTGGTCTACGACCTCGCCGGTGACTTCAACCTCGACATCCCGGCGCTTCGGGAGCGCTTCGCGTTCTACCTCGACCGCTTTCCGGTTCGGGTGGAAGTGAAGGTCTGAGCAGCCGATTTCGCTGCGGCACAGAAAAAGACTTCGGGAGAATGGACATGACCCAGACGGCTCGGGACGCCAACGAACCCCTCAATGCCCAGATCATCAACGACGGCGCCGGGCGGCAGGATGCGGTCGATCTTGGCCATGGCATCTTCATGTCCAGGGACGTGTCCAATCTCTATCTGGTGACGACTGCGGACGGCAACGTCCTCGTCAACACCGGCATCATCTATAGCGCGGCGGAGAACCGGCGCCGCTTCGATGCCGTCTCCGACCAGCCGATCCGCAGGATCGTCCTGACCCAGAGCCACGAGGATCACATCGGCGGCTGGCCGACATTCAGCGGCCCGGAGGTGGAGACCATCGGGCAGGCGAACCTGCCCTTCGTGCGCAAGCAGTACCGCGATCTCGGCCCTGCCATGGGCGCACGCTCGCGCCGGTTGTGGAGCCGCGACCAGAAGCGCGAACTGACCGAGCGGCCCGAGCCGGTGCTGACCACCACGTTCCAGGACAGTCACCGCTTCGAACAGGGCGGCCGCGCATTCGAGTTGCTGTCGGTGAAGGGCGGGGAAACGGTCGATTCGCTTGCCGTCTGGCTGCCGCAGGAGCGTATCGTCTTCACCGGCAACATGACCGGGCCGATCTTCGGCCACGTGCCCAATCTCTACACCGTGCGGGGCGAGCGCTATCGCTATGTGCAGTGGTACATCGACAGCGTGCAGCGCGTCATCGATCTCGAACCCGAAGTGCTCATCACCGGTCACGGGGAGCCGGTGCGCGGCGCGGCCGAGATACGCTCCTGCCTGACCCGCATGCGCGATGCGGCGCAGTACCTGCGCGACCGGACCTTCGAGGGCATGAACGCAGGCAAGGGCCTGTGGGAACTGATGGATACCATCCGCCTGCCCGACGATCTCGCCATCCCGCAAGGGCACGGCAAAGTGCCCTGGATCGTACGTTCCATCTGGGAGGAGCATCTGGGCTGGTTCCGCTACGAATCCTCCACCGAACTCTATTCGGTTCCGCCCCAGGCCGTGTTTCCCGAACTCGTCGCGCTCGCGAGAGGCCATGCGCCGGTGCTCGGGCGGGCGAGGGCGCTGCTGGAGGAAGGCAAGCCGCTCCTCGCGCTCCATCTGGCCGAGGCCATTCCCGCCGGGGAGCCCGGGCATCGTGACGCGCTCGGCGTCCAGCTTGCAGCCCAGCGGGCGGTGCTCGAAGGCGCGGGGCGGGAGAACTTCAGCGAAGTGCGCTGGCTCGAAAGCGAAATTCTCCGGCTGGAGACGGCCCTGGGTGAAGCGCAGTGACCCATCCGCGTCTGTCTCTGGATGCCATGTGCACGTTCCGGTGGCCGTTCGAGCGCGAACTGGCGCTGTGGAAGGACGTGGGCGTCACGCACGCGGGCCTGCTGATGAACAAGATCGCGGACGATCCGGAGCGCCACCTTGGCGCGCTCGACGATGCCGGTATCCGCATCAGCACGCTCATCACCGCAGGCTTCCAGCTCGCCGCGCCCGAGACGTGGGATGCGACGCGCGAAACGCACAAGGCGATGATCGACCTGGTCGCGGCGCATGGCGGCCATTCGATCTATTTCACCAGCGGCCGGACGGTGCGCTGCAACTGGGACGAGGATGCGACGCTGTTCGCACAGGCCGTCGCGCCGACCGTTGAGCATGCCCGCGCAAACGGCGTGATCGCGGCGTTCGAGCCCAGCTTGCGGACCAGTGTTTCGTTCTGCACGCGCCTTGCCGACGCAGTGGACATCGCCGAGCGAACCGGGCTCGGGATCGTCTCCGACTTCAGCAACAACTGGATGGAGCGGGGTCTTGCCCAGACCCTGAAGCGCGCCATGCCGCACATCGCGCTTGTCCAGATCGGCGACATCGCCATCTCCGGACCGGGCGGGCGCTTGCACGTCGGGCAGGGCGACCTGCCGCTCGGCCGCATGATGAACGACGTGCTGGAAGCCGGTTACGAGGGCGTGTTCGACCTTGAGGTCGTGCCTGCGGACTACACCGCAGATACCGCAGAGGCCGAGTTTCGGGCGGGCATCGAGGCGGCTTCGGACCTGCTGTACGCGGCCGGAATCTGAGCACCGGTCGCGAACAATAACGGGAGAGGAATGGGAAGATGTCTACATTCGAAGGCAAGACGGCGCTGATCATCGGCGCCGGGCAGAACATCGGTCGCCAGATCGCCCTCGAATGGGCCCGCCGCGGCGCCCGCGTCGCGGTTGCCGACATATCGAGGGACGGGGCCGAAGAGACCGCCGAACTCGTGCGCGCACTGGGCGCCGAGAGCACCGGGCTGCATTGCAACGTGCTCGACGAGGCGTCGGTGCTGGAAACCATCGATGCCGCCGAAGCCGCGCTCGGTCCCCTCGACATCCACATGAACAATGCCGGGATACTCTCGGGCGGCAATCCCGAGGACATCCCGCTTGCCGAATGGCAGCGCATGTTCGACGTCAATCTCTTCGGCATGGTGCGCGCCAACGCCATTGTGGTTCCGCGCATGATGGGACGCGGCGAGGGGCACATCGTCAATACGGCCAGCTTCGCCGGGCTCTATCCGTTCGCCGCGAGCCGAATTCACTATGCGGCGTCCAAGGCGGCGGTGCTGTCCATGTCGCAGAACCTCGCGCTCTATCTCATGCAGTTCGGGATTCGCGTGAGCTGCCTGTGTCCCGGCCCGGTCATGACGACCTCGCCCGATGCGATGAAGCATTTCAGTGAAGGCTACACGATGCGGGCGCCGGGAAGCCATCTGTTCGTCAAGTCGCAGCCCGAGACGGCACGGATCCTGTCCGATGCGATGGAGGGCGGGGAGATCGTCGTGCCCACCCACGATGAGGTCTGGACGACGCTGGCCGAAGTCGCCGCGAACCCGGATGCCTTCATCGAGAAGAAGCATGCCGAATTCATGGCGGGCGATCCCGGCAAGCCGGGCATCACCCAGGCCGTCATCGATTCGATCCGGGGCTGAAGGGACGATAATGACCTTGCTCGATCCCCACGAACGTTCGGCGCGCGGTGCGCAGGTCGCGCTGCGCGCCACGGCGCGCGAACACGAGGTTCCGGCCACGCCGACCGAGGCGAGCTGGCGCGATTTCATCTTCGCGGAAATCTGGGCGCGACCGGGCCTCGAGATGCGCGCCCGCTACCTGATCTCGATCGCCAGCGCGGCCAGCAGCAACGGCCCGGCCGATCTTGTCGAGGATTACATTCGCGGCGCTCTGGTTACCCGTGAACTGACCCAGCCGGAGCTGCGAGAGGCGGCCTTGCACCTCGCCGTCTATGCCGGGTGGTCGCGCGGCGTGGAACTGGATCGGGCGATCACCCGCGTGACGATGGCGCTGGGGCAGCAGGTCAGCGAATACGACTCGATCAGGGCCGAGCCCTGGGATCCGGATTTCCGCGTGCGGGACGGCATCGACGAATTCAACACGGTCATGGGCTTTCCGGGACCGCCGCCGATGACCCCGTATTTCGAGGCGGGCATCGATAATTTCGTGTTCGGGGAAATGTGGAAGCGCGGCGCACTGGACCAACGCTCGCGGCGATGGATCACGCTGGTCGGCGTTTCCGAAAGCTGCGCGGCGACGCCGATCAAGACGCACTTCTACGCGGCGCTTTCGAGCGGCAACTGTACCGCGCACGAGTTGCAGGAGTTCGTCCTGCAGTACGCCGTCCATGCAGGGTGGCCGAAGGCTTCCGTGATCCAGGGCGCGGTGCTGGCGATGATCAGGAACCACCGGGAAGGTCTGCCGTGGGACGCATGATGAACACGCAGCCCATCCGGACCGCCTTCATCGGGCTGGGCAGCCAGGGCGCGCCCATGGCCGAGCGTATGCTCGCCGCAGGCTTCCCGCTGACGGTCTGGGCGCGGCGGCCGGAGGCGCTCGCCCCGTTCGTGGCGCAAGGCGCTCTGGCGGCGGCATCTTTGCCGGAACTTGCGGCCTGGGCCGATCACGTGGGTATCTGCGTGGTCGACGATGCCGGCGTTGCCGCTATTTGCGAGCAATTGCTGCCCGCGATGCGACCGGGCAGCCTGCTGGCGATCCACTCCACGATTCTGCCCGAAAGCTGCGAGCGCCTGGCGCGCCGCTGCGAAGCGGCCGGGATCGCATTTGTCGATGCCCCTGTCAGCGGCGGCGGCGGGGCGGCGGCGGCGGGCTCCCTGACGGTGATGTGCGGCGGCACGGAGGAAGCCTTCGCAAAGGCGAAGCCGGTTTTCGAGGCATTCGCCGGGCTGCTGGTGCACCTCGGGGCCGCGGGGGCCGGGCAACGCGCGAAGATCGTGAACAATTCGCTGATGGCGGCCAACATGGGACTGGCTCATGCCGCCCTCGCGGCAGCCGAGGCGCTCGGCATAGACCGCAAAGCGGCGGCAGAGCTGATCAAGGGCAGTAGCGGCCGCAGCTTCGGCTTCGAGGTCTATGCGCGACTTTCGCGTCCCGAGGACTTCGAGCACGGCGCGGCGCTCCTGCGCAAGGATGTCGCCCTCCTGAGGGCAAGCCTTGGCGTGAACGGACCGGGTCTCGTACTTGACGAGGCCGCCGCGGACTTTCTCGATGCGGCCGTGCATCGCGCCTAGAGCATTTTCTAATCAGGTAGAATCACCTGATGACTCGGAAAATGCGGCAAACGAGTGGCTATCCCTGCGGATATCCGAGCGCGGCGGAAAGCCCGCCGTCCACGAGCAGATCGGTCCCGCTGATGAACGATGCGCGATCGGAAGCCAGGAATTCGACGGCGTCGGCGATTTCCGACATGGCGCCTTCGCGCGACAACGGGGTCTGTGCGAACATTGCCCGCTTGCCCGCGCTCTTCTCGTAGGCGAGCGCCCCCATGGGCGTCGCGATGAGGCCGGGCGACAGCGACACGATACGCGCGCCGACCCGGCCCCAGTCCGCCGCCTCGCGCCGTGCCATCTGAAGCAAGCCGACCTTCGAGAGCGCGTAGGCGGTCGCAGGCGTGGCATTCTCGGCGCCCAGCACCCCGGCGATGCGGTCGGCGAGGTCCGGTGCGGCGGGCATTGCGAGGACTTCGATCACGGCCGGTGAAGGGCGGAAGCTGTGCGCGGCCAGCGACGCGATGAGGATGGCGCTTGCACCCGGCCGGGCGAGCGGCCGCAACGCTGCCGCAACCAGCGCTGGTCCACGCAGGTTCACCGCCAGTATTCTCGCAAAATCATCGGCCGCAATCGACAGGCCCGCAACGTGCACGAGGGAGCGAAATCCGCCCAGGCCCTCAGCCATGCGGGAGAGTGCCGCGACCGCGTCGGTGTCAGTGACATCGCATGCGAGCGGATGGACATCCGCGCCGTCACGGGCGAGTGAATCGGCCTGTGCACGGGCTGCCTCACCATCGATGTCGGCCAGCAGCACGCGGTGGGTCTGCGCCATGCGCCTTGCTACGGCCGAGCCCATCCCACCGGCACCGATGACGATCGCCAGCGGAAGGTCGGGCCTCCGGGTCCGGCCCGGAACGCCGCTCATTCTGGGGCGCCTTCGCCATCGTCGGACACGGCGGGCGTCCAGTCCGGATAAGCGCCGAGGCTGAGGACGATCAGGCCACTGACGATCGAAATGCTGACACCGGTGAGGAGAAGGGGGGAGTAACTGCCGAAGGCGTCGTGCGCCACTCCGGCGGAAAGCGGACCGATGGCCGATGCCAGCGCGATCATGCTCGTCATCACGCCGAAGATCGCACCGTAATGGCGAAGGCCTGCGTAGCGCGCGGTCAGGTAGCTGCACAGCTGCATCTTCGTGCCGGCCGCATAGCCGCTGATCATCATACCCACGACAACCAGCGCGGGAGTGGCGACCCCGTCCATGAGCAGGGGCCAGGCGATAGCGGTCGACGCCAGGGTCAGGCCGCCGATCCAGCGGGCATGAAAGCGATCGACCAGGGTTCCGGTGATGAGTTTGCCCGCAACCCCGGCGATCCCGGACAAGCTCACGAGCCAGGCGGCACTTTCGCGCGAGACCCCGGCCTCGACCAGAATGGGGAACTGATGCACCACGACGGCGATGGTCGCGGTCAGGATAAGGAAGGTGGCGATCGCGACTTTCCAGAGCGCGACACTGCGCCACGCCTGCGCGATCGTCAGGCCGGGCACGTCCGAGGCCGGTGCCGGTTTCTGGGCTCGGCGGTCACCGGGCGTGGCGGCCGCGCTTTTCCCCCTGAGGAACAGCACTGACAGGACGAAGGCAACGCCGCCCCAGCCGAGGCCCAGAATTACGAATGCTTTCCGCCAGCCGAAATGTGTGATCAGCCAGTTGCTGAGGGGCGGCGCGATGACCTGCGCCAGCGCGGTGCCCGACATGGTTATGCCAAGGGCGAGCCCGCGGCCCTTGGTGAAAGTGGCCGCCACGGCGGTGGACCACAGCGTCGACTGGACGAACAGGACGAACACCCCCCACACCAGCCACAAGACGATCCACTGCACGAACGAACCCGACGCCAGCGCGAAGGCGCAGATGGAAGCGGTCGTGAGCACCAAGCCCGGCAAGGCGATGCGGCGCACTCCGCTGCGGTCGATCAATGCCCCGATGAACGGCGAGAGCACGATGGAAATCAGGGCCGCCGCAGCAAGGCCGCTCGAAAGCTGCGTGCGGTCCCATCCGAAGTCGCGCGCCAACGGGTCCATGAACACCCCGGCGGCGGGGGTCATGAACGACATGAATGAGAAGCCGATCGAAGAGGCGAGCACGACCGGCCAGTAGCGACGCCACTCGGCCGATGCGGAAACGAGCTCTCCAGTCATATGCAACCTCTCCCTTGTGCCCGCTTGTCGCGGCGCGCGATTCTTCTTTGGGAGATCAGTATGGGGCGAGGACAGCGGCCGTCCACTAAAAGTATCCTCTTTTAGTGGGTCTGTACAACGCTCAAGCGATATGCACGGCTGGACGGCGAGATTTCATCTACTATTCGCCGCTACACCCATTGGATGCATCATCAATCGGCGGCGGAATAAAGGGTTCTTAATTTGCATCCCGCCGCCGCGCGTCATCCGCGTTGCCCGGTAGAAGCTGACGTATCAGCGGCTAGAGCGACGAAGCGGCGCTTCAGGCGCGAATGCCAGATCTTGCGGCTCAGCTGCGCGCCGAGCACCGCAAGTTCGCCGTCACCGAGGCCAATCGCGGTAAGTTCGAGCAGTTTCGCGTTCCGCCACTCGCGCACGAACACGCGATGCTCGGCGCTGGCGTTGTCCTCGATCGGCTCTGCGAACCGCCGGCGGGAGAAGGCGGAATTGATATCGAAGATGAGCTTGATGTATTCGCTCTGCGCCAGCGCGAAGATCGCATCCTGCGTCTCGCGTTCGAGCACCCTGACCGCATCGAAGGTGGCCTCATCCTTGAGCGCCGCGATCTTTGCCTTCAGGCGGCTGCATGTCGGCTCGATCGCCTGAGGATCGCGGCTTGCGGCCTTGCGCACCGCCTCCACCCACAGCGCCGAGGCAAGCACGGTCACGTCGCTGGGTTCCATGTCGAGCGTCTCGAGATACGCGCTGACGGTCGCTTCGATCGTGTCGGCGTCCGGACGTGCGCTGAAGTACCCGCCGTTCATGCCGCGCCGCACGCGCAGCAGGCCTTCACGCTCCAGCAGGCGGGCGACCTGACGTACCGTGGCGCGCGCACAACCGAGCTGGACGATGAGCGCCTCTTCACTCCCGAGAAGCGTGCCCTCCGGACTGGCGAGCGAAATTTCGCGAAGGCGTTCCGCGGCGACTTCCAGGGGGGTACGGGTTTTGGCGGCGATGCTCATGGATGCATCTCAAGCACAGAACGCGCGCGGCGGTCCAGTGCGCGTGTTTCAGAACAGCGCACGGACCTGCCGCATCGCCCGCCCGGCGTAGTCTTCAAGGCTGGCGATATCCGGTGCCTCGATCCGGTTTGGCGCTTCGAGACAGACCGGGACATGCGGGGGAAGGGCAGCTGCGAGGGCCTCCAGGGGGAGTTCCCCTTCGCCGGGAAGGGATCGTTCGAAGCACGCCTCTTCCATGTACGGCTTGCCGGGGCCTACCATTGCCGCATCGGACATCTGCACGCGTCCCAGAAGCTGCGGATCAAGCTGCGCGACCTGTTCCGCGCTGTTGCCGCAGCGAAACAGGTGCATGGCGTCGATGATCAGCTTGGCGTGCGGCGACCCCAGCGCGTCCAGTGCGCCCAAAGCGTGTTGAAGGCCGGGAAAGGCGTGAGGAGGGGCAAATTCGAGATAGAGGCCGAGACCGCGATCATGGGTCATCGACGCCAGTATCGCCAATTCGTCCATGGCGCGCGCCGGGTCCGTTTCGATGGCCACCGTGCCGACTGCGATCACACCCATTTCACCCATGAAGTCGAGATCCTTGTCGAGCGCGGCAACAGAGGAGCCCGGGCGGATCGCAAACCCCTCGCCGAGCGACAGGCATATCCCTTTGTCATCGGCCCGCTGCACCACTTCGAGCCGCGCGGATCGTACATCGCGCAGCGACCATGGTGCGAATTGCGGGAGGCGCCACGGGACCGGGGCAAGGCCAATGGAGATGTGCCCGCAGCCAAGTCGCGCCGCCAGATCGATGTGATCCCCGGGAGGCATTCCGAACACCGTTTGGGAATCGATGCCAAATCGGTTCATGTCCATATTCCTTCGTTGCTCTGACGATCGAGTCCGTCTCATTGCATTCGCATGCCAAAATACAGGATTCTTTTTTGCAATTTTTCTGAGTGATATCGCCGTCATGATGCAGATATTTCGGATAAAGTGCGCCCAATCGTTGTGTCGCCCTCTGAGTGTCGGGGCTGTGGGCGCAATATCCGCAAGACGCTCGAAGATGCGCGCCCAGGATATCGTTGCGGCAGCGGGCAAACTGACCCGGCTGGCGATGCTTCCACGAACTCCTGACGTCGGCTGCTCACTGGCGATGGAGCCTGCCTTCCCGAAATTTGAAGGGTAAGTACGGTTCTGACGAGTACGATCTCGCCGAATACGGCCTGAGCCGGGAAGTTCTCCGGGACCATTACGTCGATCGGTAGCGGATGGTCGTCCGCGCCTGAAGGGCACTCGCTTATTCGCGTGGACGATGCAGTTCAGCTTTGCGCCCGGCCTTGGCCCCTACACTATTCAAGGACCGAAACAAGAAACACGGCAGGGGAGAGAAAATGGGACGTTCAGCCAGTTTTCGTTCGCGATCCGGTCTGGGGACGGCGATGTGCATCGTCACGGGAGTGCTTTCAGCTGCCGTTGCCATTCCGGGCGAAGCTGCATCGCCAGAGCCGATTGCCTGGCCCGAAGCCGTTCCGCGGGGTGCGACCGCCGATCCTCTCTTCACGAAACCCTATGTCGACATCGACGAGTGGCGTGATGCACCGGTGCGGCACCGTTACGTGCATGGCGGCTTCACCGGCACGGACATGCGTTTTTCCTTCTACCTCCCGCCCAAGGAAAAGTACGAAGGACGCTTCTTCGAATACGTCACCCCGGTGCCGGACAGCGAGAACCTCGCGCAGAAGGACACGCGCGATGGCGGAGGCAACATCGGTTTCGCGGTCAACCATGGCGGCTATTACATCGAGACCAACGGCGGCGGAGCCAGCGCCAACTCGGGCCCCGCTTACGCGACCGACCCGACCATCGGGGCCTACCGGGCCAACGCAGCTGCAGCCCAATTCTCCCGCGTCGTCGCCGCCAGGATGTACGGGGGCAAGCGCCCCTTCGGCTACATCTGGGGCGGCAGCGGCGGCGCCTATCGGACCGTAGGCAGCATCGAGAACACGGCCGGTGTCTGGGACGGGGCGGTTCCCTTCGTGATGGGCTCGGCGATGGCGACGCCGTACAATTTCACCGCGCCGCTCTATGCCTATCGGGTCCTGGGAGACAAACTGCCCGGCATCATCGACGCCTTCGACGTCGGTGGAACGGGGGACCCTTACAAGGGGCTGGACGCCGAGCAGCGCTCGGCGCTTCGGGAGATCCTGCGGTTTGGTTATCCCTTGCCCGAGTTGCGCGCTCTCGCGCGCGGCTACGTCGGGGCCTTTCCGGTGCTTTATCCGGGCATGCTCGCGGCCGACCCGACGTACTTCACCGACTTCTGGACCAAGTCCGGCTATGAAGGATTCGATCCGCCCAAGTCCTTGCGCGACGCCCGTATCCAGCAAAAGGCGAAAGTCGTGCGGCTCATCATGGCGGCCGATGCAAACCGGCTAGGGATCGCGCTCAAGCCGCAGATGGGCCAGGCCCGGGGCACGGCGGAGCTTGCCTGGCAGGCGCTGATGGGTCCGGGAGGCAGCGAACTGCCGGTCGCCATCGAACTCGACGCGGTTCCGCAACGTGACTTCGGCAGCGCGGCCGACCTGAAGGTCAACAGCGGCGCAGCGGCGGGAGCGCTGCTTCGGCTGCAGCGCGTCGATGGGAAGATCGTCGTCCTGCAGAGCAACGATCCGGCCGTTCTCGCCAAGCTTGCCACCGGGGACGAAGTGCAGATCGACAACTCGAACTGGCTGGCCGCGCAGACTTATCACCGGCATCAGGTCCCGACCCCGGACTTCTACACCTGGAACCAGTATCGCGGCCCGGATGGCAAACCGCTGGGACCCCAGCGGCCCAAGCTGCTAGGTCCCCAGTTCGCCATCGGAGCGGCGGGCGCCGTGCCCACCGGCAGGATCGGCGCGAAAGTCATTCTCGTCGAAAATCTCTCGGACACTGCGGCATGGCCGTGGGGCGCGGACTGGTATCGTACTAAGGTGGGCGAGCACCTCGGCATGAAAGCCAACGACTCCTTCCGGGTCTGGTTCACCGAGCATGCCGAACATGGCGGTCAGGGCAGCGCCGAACTGGTGACTTTCACCGGCGTGCTGCAGCAGGCGCTGCTCGACGTCAGCGCGTGGGTGGAAAAGGGCATCGCACCGGCGCCGAGCACTGCCTATTCCATCAAGGACGGACAGGTTATCGTGCCGCCGACGGCAGCGGCGCGGCTGGGCATTCAGCCGGTGGTCGCGCTGCGGGCCAATGGCGGCCTGCGCGCCGAGGTCGCCGCCGGAAAGCCGGTCACCCTGACCGCCGAGGCTCGCCTTCCAAAAGGTACTGGCCGCATCGTCGGCGGGGAGTGGGATTTCGAGGGGAAGGGCAGTTTCAGCGATCCTGCGGTTCTGGAGTTCCGCAAGGACGGGAGCGCCGCAGTGAGCGTCACTCACGCTTTCGCGGTGCCGGGGACCTATTTCGTGGGACTGCGCGTGACCGCCCAGCGGGAAGTGGAAGCCGGAAGCCCGTATGGGCGGATCATGAACCTCGGCCGGGTTCGTGTCGTGGTGAAGTAGCCTCGACGCGCTATCTTTTCCGATCGAACGAGAACGGCTCCGGGGAAAACCCCGGAGCCGCATTTTTTCGTCCTGCCCGGTCGGGGCCGGACCAGTGGCCCGGCCTCGCCGCTCACGGTCAGAAGTTCTTGCGCACGCCGAACTGCACGATGCGGCCGATCGAGAAGGCGGAACCCTGGGTCGCGTCGTAACCCAGCCCGGTCGCGCTGCGGAACTCAGGGGGGGCGGCGTCGAACAGGTTCTGGACGTTCAGCGTGAACGACAGGTTGCTCGTCAGGACCGAATCGGACTTCACGTCGTACTTGAAGAATAGGTTGATGGCATCGAACGCCGACACTTTGGTCTGGCCGAACTCGACCGTGCCGCGCTTGTAGCCGGAGGTGTGGTTCCAGGTGACCTGTGCGCGAAGGCCACCAATCGTCGTTCCCAGAGTGCCCTGCATACGGAACACGGGCGTATTGAACGCCAGGTCGTCCGCGATCGGGAGCGATGGCAGCGCACGGGACTTCTGTGACAGGCGATAGTTGCCCGATGCGCTCGCATCGAACGAGGCGAAGCTGGTGTCGAGCACGTAGTTGGCGCTGAAGTCGATGCCATCGAGCTTCGCGGTCCCGAGGTTACGCGACCGGGTATCGAGCGAAACCAGGACGGGCGTGGTGACCCCGCCCGCAGTGATCAGCGCCTGAGAGGTCGAGGTGGGGTTGGCGACCGTGAAGTTGAAGTTGGCCGGATTGAACTGCGTCAGATAGGCGGCCAGTTCCTGACCGGTGGGCCGCACCGAGTAGAGCTGCGGGAAGTTGGCATAGTAGTCGGTGAGATCGGCGCTGGTCACCGGTCGGCCGATCGTGCCGGACAGGTCGATGTTGTAGTAGCTGGCGTTCAGGGTGAGCCCCGGCACGAAAGGCGGCTCGATTTCCAGTCCGGCGGACCAGTTGGTCGCCTTTTGGGGCTGCAGGCCGGGGGCCGTGCCGGATACGAAGAGACCGACCTCGCCGGGCGCTGCGGTCACGCCGGGCGGCGTGCGCAGGAAGGCGGCAGGCACCGTCGCGACCGCCGATGCCAGAACGCCAAGCTGGTCGACAGGTGATGGTGCGGTGAAGGACTTGCCCCAGTTGCCGCGTATCGCGATCCATTCGACGGGGCGCAGCGTGGCGGCGAACTTGGGATTGAAGGTGTCGCCGAAGTCGCTGTACTTGTCGTAGCGGGCCGAGGCGGACAGCGACAGCTCGTTGAGGAACGACATTTCGTTGCTGCTGCCGACGATCGGCACTTGCAGTTCGCCGAAGACGGAATCGACCTTCTGCGTGTAGCTGGTGGGGTCCTGGAAGGCATACGTGGTGGCGTTGGTCGTGCGCCGCTGGAAATTGTCCTGCATGTGTTCGTAGCCCACGGCAGCCTTGACCGAGCCGCCCGGGAGGGCGAACAGCGGGCCGTTGGCGATCGCGCGATAATCGAACAGTTCGTTGCGTCCCACGCCCTCGGCGTAACGAAGAAGGCTGGCGGCCGTGGCCGGGCTGGCGGCGCCCACGTCATAGGGGTTCAATGCCCCGGACGCGAGTGCGCTGGCCTGCGCGGTCGTGCTGATCTGTGCGTTGCGAAAGGAGGTGGTGGCGATGCCGTAGCTGAACAGGCCGCTCAGTTCCCAGTCGGAGCCGAGTTCGATCGAGATCGACGGCGCGATGCGCCATGTTTCCAGATTGGTTTCCTGCGTGGCAGAGCGAGCGCCGAACAGGGGGCTGTAGTCGTACCGAACGACTTGCGGCAGGCCGGTGTTGGCATCGCCGGTGGGGCGGTAATACGGCGATGCGGCGGTCAGCGTCGCCTGCCCCGTGGCTCCGGTGCTCAGAGCGCCGGTCCCCAGCGTGCCGCCTACGGCCTCGATGGCGCGGTTCGCATAGAGCGCGGTCACGTCGAAACGAACCGAGTCCGAGAGACGCTGGTTCAAACGGGCGAAGACCGTGTGCAGCGTCGCGGTGGGATAGATGGCAACCGTGTCCGAGAAGTCGCACACGTTGGGGCCACCGGCCGCCAGCCCGGCGCCCGACGGCACGTAGGTTGCCGTGCCGATGCTGACGTTCGGAGCGGCGCAGTTGCGACCGGTCGGCACCTTGGTGTCCCAGTTGATCTGCTTAACCCAGTCCCGGTCCGAACCATAGACGCTGTCATGGTGCGAATAGCCGTAGGCGACGTAGAAGCCGCCCGAGCCCCAATCCTTGCCTGCCATCGCACTGGCATCGACCGACTTGTAGTTTCGCCCAGGCCGTAGCGGGCGTCGACCTGAAGGCCGTTGAAGCGGTCGCGGGTGACGAAGTTCAGCACGCCGCCGAGAGCGTCCGAGCCGTAGACGGCCGAGCCGCCATCGGTCATGGCCTCGACGCGCGCGATGACGCCGGGCGCGATGATGTCGGGATCGACCGCAACCTGCTGGATGCCTGCACCGACCACACGCTGGCCGTCGAACAGAACGAGCGTCTGGGCGCCGCCGCTGGTGTTGGCGCCGGGCAGGTTGCGCAGGTTCGGACGGTTAATTGGATTGGACGCGTTCGCTCCGGCCTGGGGCGACACACCGGCGGGCAGGGCGTTGAAGAAGTTACCCACTTGCGGAACGCTGGCGAGAACCTGGCTCGTCGATGCGGCGCCGGTCGCGGTGACCTGTTCGCTGGTGACGCCGATGACGTTGTTGCCCGCCGGTGCGATGCCGCGGATGAGCGTACCGGTCACCACGATCGGCTCCGACGTGATCTGGTCGGCCGAGGTGTCCTCGGCGGGCGCCGCTTTCTCCTGCGCCGCCGCCATGCCCGGCATCAGGGCGATCCCGGCCACGCCGATCGCAAAACGCCACGCGGCGCGCTTCTTATTGAATTTCATCATGTTATCCTCCCCTTCTTGGTTGAAAACCATCGCCCGCCGGCTCTTTCCGACCGATCGGGCGCAACACGAATTGTCAGGTCTGCATGGCGAGCCTTTCTGCCGCGACGCGGCGCAGCTCGCTTGTCTTGATCTTGTTGCTGCCGGTGACCGCCAGATCCTCGGGCGCGAAGAACAGCACCCGGCGTGGAACCTTGTAGCTGGCCAGCCTGGTTCGGGCGTGGGACCGCAGGTCTTCCTCGCTGACCTGCGCGCGCTCGTGAAGGGCGACGCAGGACACCACGATCTCACCCAGCGTATCGTGCGGTACGCCGACCGTCTGCGCGACCTTGACGCCCGCGCATTCGCGGATGACCTCGTCGATCTCCAGCGGGGAGACGTTGGCGCCCCCGGTCTTGATGATGTCGTTCAGCCGGCCTTCCCAGTGCAGCCGTCCGGCATCGTCGAGCCACCCGCCGTCCCCGGTGCGCAGGAAGCCCTCCGCGTCGAGCGTGTCGGCAAGGGGCACGCCGAGGTAGCCGAGCATGAGCGTCGGCCCCTTGACCGCCAGTTCCCCGCGTTCGCCCAGCGGCATGGTCCGGCCGGTCAGAGGGTCGACGATCTTGAGGATATTGCCCGGCAAGGGCAGCCCGTGACTCTCTGCAGCCTCTTCCCGCGACGTCTGGGCAGGGTAAGCGGCGCTGAGCGTGAAAGTCTCGGTGTTGCCATAGCAATGCCGTGGCTCGATCCAGTCGACCTCGACCGTCGGATGCCGGGCGATCGGCGAGGTCTCGTCGACATAGACCAGCGAGGACAGATCGACTTCGGCCCAGTTCGGTGCGGCGATCAGTTGCTCCCACTGATGCGGCCAGGCGAAGAGGAACTGGACCTTGTGCGCCTCCATCAGCGCCAGCGCGTCGGCGGGCTGGAACGTGCGCTGCAGAACGATGGTGCCGCCTTTCGCGAGCGTGCCGCCCACGATCATCGCGAAGTTGCCGGACCAGAAGAAGCCATTCGCGGTCCAACTGCGAACGCCATCGCTCAGCCCTTGCTGCGGCCCCATGCGCCACATCTGCAAGGTCACCCCGCGATGCGAGGATACGATGCCCTTGGGAAGCGCGGTGGACCCTGAGGAAAAGAACAGCACGCCGGCATCGGCCGGAGAGACCGCAGCGGCACGCGCGGCAATACTCGCCTCCGCGATCGCGTTGCCCGCCGCGAGGAAAGCGGACCAGTCCTGCACCGCTCCGCAGGCCCCGTCGCCGACCATGACCAGCGTCTTGAGAAAGGGAAAGCGCAGCGAGGCGAAGCTATGCGGCGTGGCCTCGGTAACCCGGGTATCGAGTTCGGCCAGTGCCGCCAGGAAGTCCTTCTTGAGCACGGTGCGCTCGAACAGCAGTGTAGAGATCGCCGATTTCTCGATGAGGTAACCAAGCTCGGCGGCCGTCGAGAAAGTTCCGATCGGCGCGGCGACACCTCCGGCGAGCGCGATGCCGAAAGTGGCGGACAGGAATTCCGGCCGGTTCGTCATCAGAACGCCGACCCGCTCGCCGTGCGCAAGCCCACAGGCGACGAGCGCTTTGGCCACCGCATTGGCTTCCCGCCAGAGGTCCGCATAGGACCAGCGCTCGGTCGTGCCATCCGGCCGGGAATGGATCAGGGCCTCGCGGCTGCAATATTGCGCTGTAACTTCGCGCAGGAAGCCCCCGAGCGTCAGCGCGCCCAGGCCGGCCTCGTCGCCGAGCGGCAGACCGCAGGAGACGGACAGGGCCTGATCGGCTATGAAGCGGTGCTGAGTCACGGCGTCGATCCGGTCAGTAGGGAAGCTGGACTTCGTTGACCGAAGTTACGACCGTCTTGCCGTCCTGGTTAGTCATCCGCACCTCGATCCGCACTACAGGGAAGCCCCATTCCGAATCCGCGATCTTCTCGACCACTTCGCCCTCGATCCAGGTGACGTCGCCTTCGAACGCAGGACCGCGGAACTCGGACTTGGCGTGGCGGACCATGCCGTCGTGCCCGGCCCAGAAGGCCAGGTAGTCGGTGTTCCACGCGGCCATCGTAGCGCCGTAGCCGTAAGCACGGTGCATCCCGATCTCGCTCGCCCGGCTGTCGTCGATGTGGCCACGCGATGGACCGAGGTAGAGCCCGTCACGCAGGCGCGGATCGATCATCGCGCCTTCCTCGTCGAAGCTGAACCCGTCGATCCAGCCCATGTCCTGATTGACCCAGCAGTCGGGCACGCCATCCACGCCCTGCCAGTAGAAGCTGCCCCAGATGTTGAATACGAAAGCGCGGTATTCAGTGGTGAAGCTCGCGATCGAGTGCGGGCCGATCACCCGGCGCGGCAGCTTGTCGCCCACCGCGACGTCCTCGAAATGCGGTGACTTGCCGTCGCGATTGGAAAGGAACCAGTCGCGCCGCACCTGGTCGATTTCCGCCAGTTCCGCCTGTGTCCATTTGTGCGGCGTGCCTGCGGTGGAGGCGTACATGCCCCGCTTTTCGGCCTCCTTGGCAAGATAGCGGATCACGGTAGGGCAGGATTTGGCGATGAGGTCACCGCGCTGGTTGCGATGGATCGTGTCGCCGCGCTGGAACAGGGTCGGACCGGCGAACTTGGTGTCTGTCAGCTTGTAGCCGGTGAAGATCCGCTCATGGCTGATCTGGTCGCCGGGCCGGACGTTCACGCCGTACCACCACCATTCCTCGCCGCCGAAGATCATGTGCTGGCCATCGATCCGGCCCACGCAGGCCTGATTGTTGCCGTGCCCGTAATCGAGTGCGACCAGCATGGATTGCGGTGCGATTATGTCCCCGAATTTGGACGCCGCTGCAAATCGCTGGTCCCAGTGGATCGGGTTGACGTAGTCCATCGCCATGACCCAGCGGCGGATGTCCGTCTTGTTGCATGGCTCCCACAGCTCGCCGCCGCCGACCTGGTGACCAAGTCGCCACTCGACGTCGCTGATATCCATTTCGATCCTGGGATCCGCTTCGGCCATGTCCCGCTCCTCCTCGCGAAACCACGCGACGCAGGGCAGGCCTGCAACGTCGCTGGTTCGTCGTTGAGGGGCATAGTCGCGCAATCAGAACCGTATGGCTTGACCTATCAGGACAAAGTGTTCCCTGCCGTTGCAGACTTGCGGGTCGCGCGTAGCTGCGAAGGCGATTGCTAAACCCCGCGCTTATGCGCAACAAAGCTGCCGGATTCTAATCCGCGCTGGTTGAAGCCAGGGGGCAGGTCAGCACCAATCGAACCGCACCTAACGGCGGCCAGTTGCAGCACGGGCATGGGGTTTATCGTGCGATTTTGCGGATGTTGCGCGCCATCTCATCGAGATGCGACGACCAGGTTCCGCAGCAGCCTCCAAAGATATCGATATGCGGATAGCGTTGCGCCAGGTTGCTGATGCGATGGCCCAGGTCGACGGGGTCTCCTTCCTCCAAGTGGCCGATCGAGCACAACTCGATCTTGTCCTTTGCGCTCGCATTTGGGCGTAAGCTGCGCAAGCGCCGGACCCAGTCTCCCGGTTCGAGCGCCGGTTCGAATTCAAGCGGATGCGAGCAATTGATACCGTAGTAGTCCGGCTTGGCGTCGCCAGCCTGCGCATCGATGGTCTCGACGGCTTCTTTCAGGCTTGCGCCCGATTTGAGGTGGTGGTCGCTATCCAGCATGAAGGAGATGCCAAGGGGGAGGCCGATCCGCGCAGCCGCCCGTGCTACACCGAGCGCCTCAGGGATGCCGTTGAATGTGGCCGCCCACACAAAGTCGACCTCCGCACGCTTGAGCACCTCGAACTGAAAACCGTGATAATCCTCGGCTTCGTCGGCCGTGATCGTCCGGTTGAGCGAGTAGGCGTCTCCACGCGGGCCAACTTGTCCGCCGATGAGGATTTCCGTGACTTGTCCCTCATAGGGCCGCGCGACCTCGCGAAGGAAGTCAATCGACCGTTGGAGCGCATCGGCGAGTCCGGCACGCGAATAGCCGAGCTTGTCGCCCCAGTCCGGGCTGCCGCGATAGTCGAGCCCAGAGAGCATCGCGACGAAGCCGTGCTCGGCGGCGACGTCGAGTACGCGGCTGTACATCGTCTTCAGGTCGGACATGGCGGCGGGATTGTCGAGCAAGGGATACATGGCAAATTCCGGCAGATCGTGCCCGTACCGATATTGTATCTCGGTCTCCTGACCGCCTTCCGTCAGATAGAAGCGGCCGTCTCTCTGCGGAGTAAATCCTGCCATCTTCCACGTCCTCGCGTTGGCACGCCCAATCATATCTTATTGAGAGGGGCACTTGAAGTCCTGGAAAACTCACCATCGCCAATAGTATCCGCGCGACAAAAAAGCTCGAGATCTGCCGGTTGGAACACGGCCGAGCTTGCTCGCTCGAGATGGGGAAGCGGCCGGTCTGCCCTTGGAGAGTGAAAATCGGCGGATAAGCGACTGGGATGGGTCGGGCCGAGAAGCCCGTCATCCTGGAAGCCATCATTGGAAAGAATTGAAAGCCTTTCGACCTGCCCTGCCTGGGGCACGGTTCGTCCATCCGTTTCCCTTTTTAACGATTCCGTGTCTAGGGGCCGACGAACTCGCTTGATGCCGACTTCGGCGTCGCTTCCATTCCTTGGTCGATCATCGGCCTTATTCGCCACGTGTCGGGCGCGCTGTGTCGCACTCGCTTTCGGCGAAACCGGAGAAAAACATGTCCGCTAGCCAGGCGCCCAGCGCCCAATTCGGCTGGTTCAAACGCAGCAGCGAACTGACCCTGGACGACGTGACCGTCATCGACCGATCCACCATCAACCGGGCGGTTGGCGCCGCCGCGCTCGGCAACGCGATGGAGTGGTTCGACTTTGGCGTATATGGCTATATCGCCATCACGCTGGGTCACGTCTTCTTCCCTACGGGCAGTCCGACAGCCCAGTTGATCGCCACGTTCGCAACGTTCACGGCGGCGTTTTTCGTCCGGCCGCTGGGCGGTCTGGTGTTCGGTCCGCTGGGCGATCGCTACGGGAGGCACCGGATTCTGGCGCTCACCATGATAATGATGGCCGCGGGCACCTTCGCGATCGGCCTGATCCCGTCCTATGCGCAGATCGGCATCGCGGCGCCGGCGCTGCTGCTGGCGGCGCGACTGGTGCAGGGCTTCTCGACCGGCGGCGAATACGGCGGTGCGGCCACGTTCATAGCCGAGTATTCGACCGACCGCCGCCGAGGGCAAATGGGCAGCTGGCTCGAATTCGGGACACTGGGGGGCTACATCGCAGGCGCCGGCACCGTCACCGCGCTGCAGATGATGCTGTCTCCGGCCGAGATGCTGGCTTGGGGCTGGCGCATACCCTTCCTGATCGCCGGACCGCTGGGCCTGCTGGGCCTCTACATGCGGCTCAAGCTGGAGGAAACTCCCGCCTTCCAGGCCTACACCGAGGAAGTGGACAAGCGCGAGGGCGATCGTCCCCGGCTGGGTGATCTGTTCCGGGTTCACCGTGTGCAGTTGCTGAAATGCATGGGGCTAGTCCTGGTGTTCAACGTGACCGACTACATGCTGCTCACGTATATGCCGAACTATCTGAGTGTCACGATGGGCTATGCGCAGAGCAAGGGCCTGTTGCTTATCATTCTGGTGATGGTCGTGATGATGCCGCTCAATGTAATGGGTGGGCTCTTCAGCGACAAGCTTGGTCGCCGTCCCATGATCATCGGTGCCTGCGCCGCACTGATACTTCTGTCTATCCCTTGCATGCTGCTGATCGGCACTGGAAACGATGGCCTGATCTTCCTCGGCCTCATGATTCTGGGCGTCGCACTGGTGTGCTTCACCAGTTCCATGCCGTCGACGCTGCCTGCTCTGTTTTATACGCCGGTTCGTTACAGCGCCCTGTCGATCGCGTTCAACGTGTCGGTCTCACTGTTCGGTGGCACGACGCCGCTGCTGACCGCCTGGCTGGTGGATAAGACGGGCGACCCGCTGATGCCGGCCTACTACCTTATGGGGGCGGCCACAATCGGCCTCGTCACCATGCTCACGGTAAAGGAGACAGCGGGCATGCCGCTGCGCGGATCACCGCCCGCCGTGGAGACCAGGGCAGAGGCCATGGCACTCGTGAAGGGCGACGATCCTGTCACGGTCGACCGGGCGCTGCCCGATCAGGACGTGTCGCGCGCCGATTACGGCAACGTGGAGCTAATGCCTGCACTCGCCGATTAGGGCGACCCACCATCTCCCGTGTCGATCCGCGCTGGTTCAGAAGGTGTAATGCAGTTGGGCCTCTTCTCCGGCGGCGAGCGACCGCGACCATGTCGCAATACCGTCCGTCTCGGCTAGCGTCTCACCCTGTGCGACGATCTTCTGGCCGGGCGAGCCGATCGGGATTTCCACCGCCACGGGGAAGGGGTTGGCGTTCGAGATGGTCAGCACCAACTCCTTTTGCGTCAGCCGCTTCTGGGTCGCCAGGACTTGCATGCTCGTCCCGGCGGCAAGGCGGAAGGTCTCTCCCTCGGCCCGGTCCGTCAGCGTGCCGAGACCCAGAAGCTGTCGGCCTGCCGCACCCTGCGCATAAAGCGCGGTCGTGCCTTGGGGCAGGGCAAGTCCAAGCCCCGCCGCGCTTTCATTGCGCAGGACCAGCACGATGGTAGTCGGCGCGCCGTCCAGCATCTGCCAGGGGGAGACGGTGCGGCGATATCGGCGCTCGAACGGGATGTTCCCGCGCGCCAGCAGCGCGACCTGCTTTTGCGCGCGCGGGACGACGGTGACCCGTTCCGGAACGCGGTAGAGCTTGAGGTCACCCAGATCCTCGGGAGGAGGAGGAGGGGGCGGCGGTGGCGGCGGAGGGGG
>NZ_ALVC01000016.1:0-14194 GCF_000293195.2 Sphingomonas sp. LH128 | reverse complement strand
GGCCTGCTGCTCCAGCGCCATAGCGGCAAGGCAGACGATCGTCGTCACGACGGGCGCGTCGCGGTTGATACCCGCAACACCCGCTGGTGCTCCGACGGCTTCGAGATCGGCTGCGACAACGGCGAGAAGGTGCGCGTCGCCTTCTCCCTGGATTGCTGCGATCGCGAGGCAATGGGCTTCGTGGCCACCACCGCAGGCATATCCGCCGAGGACGTGCGCGATCTGATGACCGCCACCGTCGAGCACCGCTTCGGCCGCGTGAACCGCTTGCCTTCCACCATCGAATGGCTGACAGATAACGGCAGCTGCTACACCGCCAAGGAGACTCGCCGCTTCGCACGCGAGATCAACCTCAGACCCCGGACAACACCCATCGAAAGCCCGCAATCCAACGGCATGGCAGAGGCGTTCGTGCGGACCATGAAGCGAGACTACGTCCGCGTCGCCGAAAAGCCCAACGCCAAGGCCGTGATCAGCCAGCTACCAAGCTGGTTCCACCACTACAACAACGTCCACCCGCATCGCGCCCTTGGCTATCTCGCCCCGCGCGAATACATCACACGTTCAACCAGTGAGGAACTGTCCGGGAATTAAGGGGCAACGACACCACCCTGAACCTCCGCAAGTCCGGGAGGAACGTAATCGAGCATAGGAAGGTCAGGCAGAGTCGAATGCGCGCAGGGGGCGATGACTACCTCACGATCCTCGTCGATGGCCCATCCGAGTTCGCGCAACTGGCGAATTGCCTCGTCACGCAGCGTCGGCAGAGACAGACCGCGAGGACCAGGCCGCCGTAGCAGCTGCCCGGACGTCACCAGAGCTTTCACCAACTGGCGCGCGCGGGTCGGGCTGATGCGCAGCGCATTGGCGATTTCCCCATACGATGGGCTGTTGCCATATGACGTGAAATAGTCGCGCACGAACGCGAGCACGAGCAATCTGCTGCTCGTCATCCCCGGTGTCAGCCGCAAGGCCGCATCCGCCAGCACTGTAAGCGACGTCGCCACTACCGCTCAATCCATCTGCAGTTTTCCCGCCCGCAGATGAAACATAGCAAGAAGTGGCTGAATTAACAGTGTATCGCTGGTGAGAGGCAATTCGCCGCACAAAGCAAGAAAGCGGCGCAGTTTCCCGCGCCGCCCTTATTTGTCCGCGAAAGGCAGGATCATCTTGCGCCGTGACGCTCCGCCTCAGCATCTGCGATAGCCGCGCGCACGAATTCCGCAGCTTTCTCGAGCTCAGCGCCGACATCGACAGTCCCACGCTGTTCGGGCGAAGTGATCGCCGCGATCGGCTGCAGCGCGAACGCCGCGCCATGGCGCAATCGGTCGATGTCACCAGTCAGATCGAAGCCGTCGAGCGGCCCGATGATCGCCCGCGCGACAGTCTGGGCCAGATAACGTGCATCCCACTTCTTATGTTCGCGCCGCGCATGCTCGATGCGGCGCAGAATCAGTCGCAGATCGACGATCGTCGTCTCGATGGAAGGCGCAGCCGGTAATAGTTCGTGCGCTGGAACGAGGTGAGCAAATGCGCGCTGGAGCCAAGAATGCATGTTGGCAGGCGCGCGAGCGGTGATAGGGGCGACAGTAGCCATCGTCGATCTCCAAGTGGTCGAGTGTGGTTAGGGCGGCAGAGAGGTACGAACTCTCTTGCCGCCCGCACTTTATGCGCGCATAAAGTGGCTATGGCAACAGATAATGCGCGTAAAAAGTCCATCATGGGACGACCGAAGATCGACAGCGAAGAGGTGAGCGTGCGCATGAAGCGCGAGCAACTGGACGCGATCGACGCCTGGCGCGCCAATCAGGCCGATGTTCCAGGACGGCCCGAGGCAGTCAGGCGGCTAGTCGAGCGCGGATTGACTGGCGACTGAGCCCGATCGCGGCGGATACACCCTCCGCCGCGTAACCGCCTCGACGGTGACAAACCTCTTTGGATATCTGCCGGACGTCAGTCGTGGTGCGAAAGGTGGCTATGAGGCACCTAGCAGACGATCGAAAAAATTCGATCGCGCGGACAACTACGGGCACCATGCTCGCTGCAGGTGTTGAGAGACGTCTGTATCGCTATAGAAGTGCCCGTCCCCTGAGAAACTCAGCCAGACAGCGCCAGTCCGGCCAAAATAAACCAGACAAGTTGAATGCATTCAGAAAACCGCGCCCTATATGGTGACCAGTCCGCGGTACCCATCGCTGGTAATTGGCCAATGATCCTTCCTTCTGTGTCAAGGAACATGGGGCGATACTCTACTAAAGTTTCATAAATTTCAAATCTGCCCACTCCGTTCGGATTAACTCCTGCGTGGTTGTAGCGCTCCAAATCTAATGTTTGCAGCGCGTTACATGCCTTTTCTATATCCGACTGCTCTTTTGTCGCAATGGTAGTTCCTGTAGCAAAGCTCAGGTCGCTAAAGTTATGCGCGAAGGCGTTTCGTATCTTTCTAATCTGATCTAAATCGTTGAGGATTTGGTCGTCGATCAAGCCCAGCGCATGCGCGAGATCTGCACGCGCAGAAAATGTGCCCAACGGAGCGCCCGCACGTTGAAAGAGGCGTTTGTATCGGTCGCCAGACAAAGGCGCTAGTTTGGTCTTTAAAACGTCAACTAACAAATCTTCAATCATGGAAGCCGCTATTATGGCAAACTCTCGGTCCGGCCTATCTGCGAGTTCTCTGATTGCGTTAAGCATTACCAGCACTTTGGCCGACATAGCTTCGCTTCTAAGCTGACTATTTTCCATTATATTTTATCCTAGAAGCCGGATTGGAATAGCCAATCGCGGCGGATAATCCTTCCGCCGCGAGCTTCTCGCCTTTGGTGTTAACTGGGGTCAACGACCGGGCCAGAGGCCACTTGCAGCGAGACGACTTCTTCGAAGACTCGATTGAAGGTTGCTCTTTCCTCAAGGTTCAACCGAAATTGGGAGGCTGCAACGCCCAAGTCCGCATATACACGTTCTGCAGTGATGCCGAACATCGCTAACGCCGCCCGGACGGCTTTCTTTTCGCCTTGCGGGAGCACGAAGACATCGTGAGTATTGAACGGAGATTCGCCCTTCGAGTGCAAGCTCATAATGCTATCTTGAGCTGTCGACCTGAGGTTCATCGTCGATGTGTCGAAAACCAGCGGGTATTGGCGGGGTTCGAATAGTTCATCTGCAGATAGATTCTCGGCTTGGCCTGGGATCGCAGTCATCTTTATGACTTTGCCATCGCTTTTTGAGGGATCAGATTCACTCGCAAAGTACAGCGCGATCAGAGGATTGGTGGTCCAGTCCAGCAAGGTCGTTGGAATGCCGTAATGCTGTGCTAGGACTAAGTCCCGAAGAGGATTGCTGGAGCCGTAATCGACGAACCTTCGGGCCATTTGGGACCACTGGCCGAGATCCCAGGCAGATGTAATCCCAGCTGAACCATTACGAAAAGCAGAACACTCAACTGTCCAAGCGATTGAAGCGTGACCCCGATATATCGGTTGATCGACCAGAGAAATATTGAGTGAGCGAAGATATCCAGAAATGGTAAGCATGCCTTGATGAGCATGGGATGGCAGAAACGTCGTATTCAATTGCTGGCTCCAAGTTGAATTCTACAGACAGCGGCGGGTGTACCCCCGCCGCGATTGGGCTCTTCAAAGCCTCTACGCGCAAGCGCGCAAGGGTTTAGTCCCAACCACAACAGTATAAATATGCGAAGGCATGTTGGCGAAAAGCCTGACCTCCACAATATAAAACATCTCAAATCGTTGCCGCTGCGGCGCCCAGAAGGTGGCCTCAAAAAGCCTCATAGTGTGCAGGGCTTCTGAAGCCTCGTACGGTCCAGCCGTGCCAACCCAATATGTACCATGAACGGGTTCTAGACCAATGATCCAGTTGTGGACCATCGGCTGCAATGCTTCAATTCCGAGGTTCGCGACAGCGAAACCATGTGCAACTTTTGCAGCGGTCTTGAACCAAGAGTTGGTACTGACCGTAATGTCGCCCCGAGCAACTAATGCAAAGTTTGTAGTGTCGTTTGGATAGATAATTTGCAGGTAACAGGGGAGATCCTCGGACGGCAAGCTGCCCGCGAGAATACCTGGCGGGCTATTAGTTAAAGCTTGAATGAGTTCGAAGTACGGAGCAGTTTCCACACTTCCTACCTGTGGATTAGGCAAGTCTCGCAGCAAGGGCGGAGCCTTATCGGTCTTTCGCCTTTTCCGAGATCGAACTTTCCATCTATCTCGGACATCGCGCAATGTGCTTTTCATGAGCACGGTTTCGAACCTATGGATGACCTTCGCACAGACGCGGCAGCTTGCTTGGCGGAGAAGCAAATCTCCCCCAAGCCCATCAGCAAGTATATGCTCATCTGTTAGCTCCACAGCACCGGAACTTCCATAACAGTAGATGCAGCGACCCACGGGCGGTAGTTTACTGACCAGACCTGCGACCTCCCGCACCTGATGCTCCGCAATCAGCCTTTTCGCTCGTAATTCCACAGGCCATTCTCAGCAAATTTTGGGAAAAGATGATCGTCGCGGCGGTTACCCCGTCCGCCGCGATCCGCGAGGGCGAGCGGTCCCGACAGGCGCCCATACCCCCCACGTACCCCCAGGCTTAGGCCGCCTTCGCAATCCGCGTGACAGCGAGATCGTCGATATGGGTGCGCGCCTGGGCAACGTCATAGGCCGCCTGCATCCGCATCATTGTGTCGGCCGACATGCCGAATGCCTTCTCAAAGCGGAGTGCCATATCGGCCGAGAGCGAGGCCTTGCCGTTAAGCAGGTTGCTCATGGCCACGCGGGTAACTCCGAGCGCCTCGGCTGCGGCGGACACGGTGAGTCCGTATGCCTCGACGAGCTCAGTCCGGAGCCAAGGCCCCGGATGGACGAAGAACGAGGAATGAACCTTGATGGCCATCAGTGATAATCCTCCAGATCAAGGTCGGCGATCGCTTGCTCGTCGGCCATTGTGAAAGTGAGCCGCCAGTTGCGAGTGACGGTCATTGCGTAAGTGCCTGCCCGATCACCCGTCAGGGCATGGAAGCCGAAGTTCGGCGGAACCGACAGGTCATCCAGCGAACGAGCAATTAGAAGCAGGGCAACCATCTTCCGGATCCGCTCTGGCTCGATGACACCCTTGGCAGTGCCGGTCTCGATGAACTGGCGCAGCTTCTTGTTTCGGACGCTCTCGATTTCCATACATTATGTATAGTATGGCTTTACACGTTATGTCAAGTCATACTATACGGCGCGCATCAGCCATGTCACCGCAGAGCCATTATTCGCTGACGGTCTTGTTGCTCTCGGGCTCGCCCTCCCCCATTGGCCTCTGCAAACGCATGACAGTGTTCATCTCGGCACGGGACCCAGCAATGTATAAGTCATCGCTGACCCAGGATTTATCGTTGTCGCTGACAATGCGGCCCGTGAACAATATGCCTCCATGCCTGTCGATCAAAGGCAGCAAGATGGTCTGCGCGAGACGCAATAGAACTCCCGATTCGTTTCTATCCTCAATCAAAGCCAGCAGCTCCCGGCCGGCTTGGGTAAGCGGGATTACCGGGATACTCACTGTCTCCGATGCACCGGGAAAATAAGCGGATGCCCCATATTTGGATCCATATACAAAGCACCTATTGAGTTCATTCCATTCGACCTGATTGACGACTTCTTCCGGTCCTGTCTGAATCAATCCTGCTTCCTGCAATGTCCGCAACTTCTCGAATTCTCTTCCTTCCGTCCATTTAATCCAAGGATCGCAAAACAGATCGTTACCGTAAGCTGCTTCGGCAACAGATTGAAACAGCTCAGCGGTCCGTTGATCGAGTTCGGAAACTGTACGAAGCGTTTTAAGTGAAAAGGAACCCGGCTTTACGATTTCACCCGCTAGAATGCGCGACCAAGTCTGTTGCATTTCCGAACTTGATACATCGCTCGCAAAGTTACAAAACTTTCGCCGCCAATCCTCAGTGATGTCGCCCTGAGGCTCTCCCACTGGTTCGTTTTGCGAGATATGTTCGGCAGCTTGTAGCGCAATCGCCTCGAGATTGTTTTGGCGTTCAGCTTCATTCCCCCAAAAACGGAGCATCGCTCGCTCCATACTGTCTGGATTTTGAACCACACGCTCCGCGACCGCTTGTGCCACCGTGCGTGCAACAATTCGCCTCCCGTCAAGGGTGTCGAGCGCATCACTGATCTGGACCGTTGCCTCTGGGAATCGCGCAATGCCGATAATCTTTAGAAGCGCCTTTGCAACTTTCCCGCGCCAACCATCGGCCACACTGTCAATGGCATGTTCGATCGTCGCAGGTAGTCCTACGGTCGAGACATCGTTATTGTCTGCGGTCACCATTCGCACTCACTTGCCATTTATGTTCGATTGAAAATTTCCGATCACGGCGGATAGTCCGTCCGCCGCGGTCATTTAGAAGAGGCGAATTTGCGGACAGGTCCGTATCGTCGCAACGCGACCCTACCCCGGTTCGATACCGCGCCTGCGCTTCGCGAGATCCTTCAGCCGCCCGATCATTGGCGATGCTGCTTTCGGCGAATCGTTCAAGTCAGGACCTTCATCTGTGCCAAACGAGGCCGGGATCGATGCTTTGACCATTTCATAGGCCGCGCGATTGAAGGCTCTCGCATGGAAAGCGAACCATCCTGCGCTGCCAACAGCGTAGGCCACTGACGCAGCCGCGAGGATAGGATGTGCCTTTGCCGCCTTCGGCCCAAGCTTCACCAGCGCCATAGCGGACTTCGCTGCGTCAGCCCCCTTCCCGCCAGTCGCCAATCCGTCCAGGCCCACTGCTGCCTTTGCCATTGAAACAGCGCCTGCCAGCCCAGTCTGCAACTCACCGGCTATAACAGGCTGAAGCGTCCGCCGAGCCTCCTTCGATAGCCTGTAGAGGTCAGCGATCTCGGCAACAGTATCGTCGAGGCTCTCCTGACCGAGCGTAAGCGCCTTGAATGCCGTTGAGCCGCTGCGCTTAGCAATAAGCCAGTTGGCCTGGCGGTAAATTGCATCGAGTTCCTCGATGTTAATCATGCGCCCCCGATCTGTCCGAACGTACTGACCCCGCCCCCATGGCTAAATGCCCCTATCCATGCACGCTCGGAGAACTCGCGCTGGTGGCGATCGTCCGCACCAAAGTTAAAGCAGCTGCGCGCTCCTTTGGCGGTATCGCGCGGAGCAATTCCACCCATTCACGCTCCTCGGCAGTCAGATCAACCGCGTCGTCACCAAACTCAGCGTCGGGATCGTTGCTGGCGCCTGTGAGGTATGCAGGCGTCGTGCGCAGCTCACGCGCGATGCGGATCAAATGAGGTGAGGATCGCCGGCCGCGTTTGATAAGGCTATTGATGGTTGACTGAGGGATTGTCGCGCGACGGGCCAGTTCCGCTTGGGACATACCCAGAGCGCTCAACCGTTCCACAATGCGCGTACCAAGATCCATGTCGCTTTCTAACGCCTCTACGTTAGAGAGGATACGAGGCGATGGCGGTTGACGACCCTAACGCTCTTGCGTTAGTCAAACGCAATGGCGTTAGAGCATGAATCTGATTCTGCCTTAGCAAAAGCTGTCCGTAAGGTCGGTTCGCAGTCCGCGTTCGCGCGGCTGATAGGCAAGCGTCAGTCCGTTGTGTTCGGATGGCTAAAGAACGAAAAGCTCTTACCGCTGGACCACGTCCCGACAGTTTCCGATGCGACCGGCATCCCGAAAGCTGAGCTTCGTCCCGACGTCGCAGCGCTTTTTGAATCAGAGCCCCCCATGCCCGGTTCCCCACCGGGTGGAACGCCGGCGGAGCACACCCATGGCTCCGCCGGCGTTCCTGAATCGCTGAAGGGGCTGCAGCCATGACGAAGTGCATGGTGCAACTTGCTATTTCGGCCGCCGCTCGTGGTATGCTGGAAGAGCAGAGCCACTTCGAAGCGACGCGTTGGGCGCTCGCCGGCAGTGCTCGGCTCTTCAGCTCCTGGCCGGGCGAAGGGCCAACGCGCGGCGCGCGTGCCTCACGCGCCCGGGCAGCCGGCACCCGATTGAATTCGTTGGATGGTGGACACCTGACGATAGCCCGGCGGCCGCTTACCGGAGGCCGCCGGGCGCATCAATCGGTACGATCTGTCGTGCTCGAGATCACTGACTTGGCGAGCAAAGGGTCTCCTAGAACGAACCCTACGGCGCGGACGGTCCTCGACATGATCTCGATCCGCTCTTTTGTCACCGGTGCCCCTTCTGCGAGCTCGCGGCAGACTTTTTCCAGTTGGAGCGTGGCTTCAAACATCTCCTCCAGCGAATCCATGGCTCCGGTTCCTCGTGCAGGCGTTGATAACCGCACGATGGCTGAAGGGGCCACTCCGTCAAGGGCCAGCCCTGGAGCGCCGACATGAAGCGGCGCCCTCCCCTCTCGATTCATGCCGCACTGGCGGACATCGCCGACACGGTGCCGGGCGGTTGGGACGCGATGGCGGCCGAGTGCTCGCCGCGGAAGCCCGCGATCGTCCGTGCCTGGGGGGATCCCGATCGGCGCGAAGAGATCCCGCTCGAATGCGCGATCAAGCTCGACAAGCTATTCCGCCGATCGGGCGGCGACGGCGCCCCCTGCATCGAGTATTTCGCCTTCCGCCTGGACGAGGCCGGTTTTTTCCATTCCGCCGACAACCTTGGCCTGGGCAGAATCGCGGCCGAGCTGATCCGCGAATGTGGTCAGGCCCAAGCGGCTTTGGTGCTCGCAGCCCAGCCAGGCGCTTGCCGCACCGTCTTCCGCGAGGCCCTCGTCCACATGGATGAGGCCCTGGAAGAGTATCAGACAGCCCGCGTCGTCGTCACTGCGATGGCGAACGGCGGCCGTCTCACCAGTCCTTCAATGATCGAGGATCTTGCCGGCGTGCCACGCGCTACCGGCCCGCCGACGCTT
Organism: Sphingomonas sp. LH128; assembly: GCF_000293195.2. Lineage (NCBI taxonomy): Bacteria > Pseudomonadati > Pseudomonadota > Alphaproteobacteria > Sphingomonadales > Sphingomonadaceae > Sphingomonas > Sphingomonas sp. LH128. The sequence goes on along the minus strand of NZ_ALVC01000016.1, from coordinate 5,297 downwards.
TAGGGCTTCGGAGCGCCCCAACTCCTCACACAGACGAATTCCCGCGCTCGTTCGGCCACCGCGCCGTTCGGAGCGCATCAGTGCGTCCGGAACGATCGATGTCCATGTCCCCGGGAACATACCTTCAGAAGCGACGTGAGGCCGCAGGTCTCACGGTGGAGCAGCTCGCTGTCGCTCTGGGTGTGTCCCCCGGCACGATAAGGCCCATCCGAGGCGGAGATTTCGACCGGCTGAAAGCGCGGCTCTTGGCCGCTGAGAAGGGAAATCCTTCCCTCACGATGCAGCAAGCTGCGCTTGTTCGGCGAATTTTTCATTTCGACCTCAGCATTTACGAGCTGCTTCTGATTCGCGAGTCCTGCGAAACACCCTCTGATTTTCCGGAGCCTCAGATCTGCTCCGGCTGCGGGGCCAGTTGGCTCGATACCTGCGCATGCCCGGCCGCACCAGCCGCCGCCCTGGCCCCCAATCCCACCATCTGCACCGTCTGCCGCCATCGCGAGAGCATCGCCGGTCCGGTGCCGCCGAAAGGAGAGAGACAATGACTCCGAACGCATTCGACGAAAACGTGCGACGGCAAATACGCACGAAAATGATTCAGAACGGGGTCGCTGCTGATCGGGCGGATCAGGCGGTCGACTTAGGCTGCCACGCCGCCACGAAAGCGGTCGATACCCTTCTTGGTGTAGTGCGCGCCGCCCCTGATACCGGCATCGGCATGATGTCGATCGAATTGGCGCTGCAACTCGCGACGGCGCGAATGGCAGCGATCCTGGAGCGTGCTCATTCCCTGGGTGGCGCAGGCGGCGTGCATCGCTGGGGCATCGAAGTCGAGTTGGCACTGTGACGTTTCCTCGCGACCGTCACGAAGCAGTCGCCCGCATCGAGGTCCGCGAGAGCTTGGCGGCGAGCGGCATTCCCGCCGAGCACATCGAGGAGATCGTAGAGCTTGGGTTCGAGGCAGCTCATCGCGCCAGAGCCGCGCTACACGACACCGTGTTCAGCGCTGAAGATGAGCGCGTTGCAATTACCGCGCTGGGTGTGGCGATCAGCGTCGCAATCAACAACCTGCAGACCTTGCAAGCCGCAATGGTCGAGACGGCCGAAGCGGCCGGCCGACCGGTGCGGCGCTTTACAGTGGGGGGCGTACATGGCCGAGACCACTGACGATCGCCTGCGCCTTCTCATCGAGCGCGTCGAGCGCCTCGAGGAAGAGAAAAAGGGCATCTCTGACGATATCCGCGACGTCTACAACGAAGCGAAAGCGGTCGGCTATGACGTGAAGATCATGCGCGCGATCGTGCGCATCCGGAAGATGAAGCCGGATGATCGCCGCGAAATGGACCTGCTGCTCGACACGTACAAGTCGGCGCTGGGCATCGACTGATGGCAACGGCCCCAAACTCGGCACCGGCCTGCGCGGCCGCACCGGCACAATGGATGCCCGGCCAGTACGCGGAGTGCATGCACGATGCGCCTTGGTACTCCCGTGGCCTCACGGTGAGCCACTCGGGGCCAGCCGCAGGTGAGATCCTGAAGGTCCGCCACGTAGTCATGAAGCGCTGTCCCTGGAACGGGAAGATCGTCGAAATGCTCGCCTTCGATCGATGGCCGCAGAAGGCATACCCGAGCAGCAAGTTTCAGCACGTTACAAAGCCAAAATTCACGATCCGCTCGATCACAGGCTTCGCAAAGCGCGATCCGCACGTTGCAGGCGTGGGCGCGGCCGCGATCATGACTGCCGTCTGCTATGGCGCGGCCGCCGTCGCTCAGATTTTCGTGAGCGACCGATGACCTGCCGCTTCAGCCGCATGGTCCGCCGGACAATCCTGCGCCCTTTCGGCGAAGGCGGGGCGCCGCGCCTCGCACCAATGTCGCGCGCGGACGAGCGCGAACTGGCGGAACTGCACCGTCGGCGCGAGCAGCGCCGCCGCGATCGGGAGGGCCAACCATGAAGCGGCATCCCCGCAATGTCTTGTGCACCTGCGCCGAGTGCGCGGTGCTCGATCTCGAGTTTCCGGGCGAAGGCCGCCAGTTGGCCTTCGCTCTTCCCGTCAAACGCAAACGGGCGCGCCGTCGCGCCAGCACCAGCCAAGGGAGCGCCACGTCGTGACCCAGATCTTCACCGTCGACCAGCTGTGCATTTCGCCGCTCAACGTCCGTCTCCATTCGGAGGACGCCGAGCACACCACCGCGCTCGAAGCGAACATCGCGGCGAACGGGCTCATGTACCCATTGTTCGTACACGACATGACGCCCTACCGCGACTTGGCGCTGGCGGGTGAGCCGGTCGCCGCGTGGGGTGTTCTAGCGGGGGGGCGCCGCCTTCGCGCGATCCGTCGCCTCATCGCTGCCGGCAAGCTGCCCGCAGACTTCGAGATCGAGGGGATTGTGCGCGATCTCGCGCCGGCCGCAATAACTGAGCTGTCGCTGGCAGAGAACCTGCTCCGCCGCAATCTTCACCCCTACGAGATCCAGGCGGCGATCGCGCGCTCGGCCGAGCAAGGCTCCGATGTCACTCAGATCGCAGAACATATCGGTCAAACGCCCGAGTGGGTGCGACGGCAGTTCAGGCTTGGCCGTCTCGTCCCTGAGATCTTTGACGCGTACGTCCACGGGACGATTGCCGAGGAGCAGGCTCAGGCTTTCGCAGCCACCGAGGATCAGGACCTACAGCGTGCGGCCTGGACGCACTTCGGCGGCCTGGATCACTGGGCCCGCGACCCGGGAAAGATCCGCGCCTGGTACAAGGTTGGCGATCGCGAACTCGAGCGGCTGCTGCGCTTCGTTGGCGCCGAGGTGTATCGGGCCGCCAGTGGGCGCTTCGAGCTCGATCTCTTCGCCGATGGTCCGGAACGGGGCCGCGTGGTCGACCAGGCGCTGCTGCGCGAGCAGGTCGAAACGAAGATGACCGAGATCCGTCGGGATCTTCGGCGCCGTACCGGCCGGACCGATCTACGTTTCGTTTCCACCGCGCCGCAGTTCATGGGGCAGACGGATCCATCGCTGGCCATCGACCTGCAGGATCACGGCGGCCCCCTCACCCTACCCGGAGAGGACGTCGTCGTGACGATCGACATCGAACTGAGCGGGGAGTTCCAGGTGCATTACTGGTGGGCCAGCCGCAAGGCGAAGCGTGATGCCGCTCGAGAAGTTGCGGCGACGGAAGAAACGCCAGTTAAAGTTGCGGGCCACAGAGTCACCGGCGCTGACGGGTTCGACCGGCACAGCGGCTATGCCCAGGCCGCCCGCGCGGCCGTCAAGGACGAGCATGGCCTGACCGCCGATGGCCTGCAGGTGATGCGGTCGCTTCGGCGCGAAATCCTGCGTGGTCTGTTTCTCGTCGATGCGATGGAGGACGGTACGATCGGTCGGGACTACCTCGTGTGGTCCCAGCTGCGGCAGGAACTTGGGAAGGAGAACTCCCGCCCCGCCGACACCGGTTCGCTTGGTCTCGCTTCCCACTGGCAGAGCCGTGACGATGCTGAGCCGATCGACCTCGTCGAGCCGCACCTCGAGGAAGCGGGAGTGCACCGTCTGTGGGAAGCGACACTCGATACCGTTCGCGAGCAGCCATTCATCACGATCGCGAACCTGGGCGAGGCGTTCGAGGCGTACCATTTCGCCAATGACCGCGTGAAGAATACCGCTGCGGCAGTGCTAGCCGGGATGGCGCTGCTGCGCTCTGCCAACGTCCCCGGCTGGCGGATCGGCACCCATGATCACATCGCGCAGATCATGGGCGCGAGCGATCAAGTGATCCGCGAACTGTGGCGGCCGACCTCCCGCTTTATGGCGCTCTTTCCGAAAATGAAGCGGCTCGAGCTCGCGCAACCGCACGTCGAAACCGAGGCATTTCGCGACTGGCACAAGCTTCCCGATAGCACGTTGTCCGGCGCCGTTGCCGGCGCCGTCGAGCAAGACCCGGGCTGGGTCCACCCACTGCTGTCCTTCGGGGTCGCATCTGAGCGCAGCGCAGAACAGAGAGAGGCGGCGGAGTGATACCCCAGCCCATCACGATCATCGAGCCGCAGATCCGCGCGCTCGTCGACGGCCGCCTCTCTCGCCTATATCGTCCACTCGGCCGACGCCTCGAGCGTACGCGGCCCGGTGAAGTACTTTGGGTGCGCGAACCGTTCTTCCTTCCCCGGAACTTCGATAGCCTCTCGCCGAGCCAGGCGGCGTTGCGGGGCGGCATCCCCAACTTCGTGGCAGATTTCTCACAAGAGGCTCTCCACGAAATTTCGCCGCGCCGCCGCAATGCGCGTGAGTTGCTCCGCGCGTGGCATCGCCAGCACCTTCGAGTGCTGCGGGTACGGAAGGCCCACCTTCGGAACATCACCGACGCGGAGATCGAGGCGCAGGGCTTCGTCACCGGCCGTGCTGGCTTTGCCAAGACCTGGAACAACAATCTCTCGCTCGCTCACGCTGGAAACGAATGGACCGAGAACCCTGTCGTTCTGGTCATCGACATTGAGAGAATAGCTTTGGCCTACGACCAGGTCACCGTCTTCGGGGGAATGAGCCCCTGGGCCGAGGGGGAGGCGCGCGACCCGTCTCCCCCGGAGCGCTGCGGCGCGCCACATCTGGTCGAATACAATTCGTGCTACGAAGGAATGGTTCATGGGTAATGCGGCACCTGCGCGAGAGGTGTCGCCTCTCCTGCGCCGTCCTGAAGTCGAGCAGCGCACCGGCCTGCGAAAGAGCGCCATCTACGAACAGATGGCGGCCGGCCAGTTCCCCCGGCCCCGCCGAATCAGCACGCGCTGCGTGGCTTGGGTCGCGTCTGAAATCGACGCTTGGATCGAGGCGCGACCTTTCCGCTGAAGAACGAGGCGGGGGTACACAAGGGGGTATCCTTCGCATCGACCGTACTGAAATCGCCGTAATTCTAGGGGCGCATCCGATGCAATTTGAACTCCACCCTGTCCGCCAAGAAATATTGATAAATAAGGGAAAATCTGGCGATTATGCGCCTGTTCCCATAATAGCTCCCCGATAACTCAACTGTTACCTCTGCTTGCAGCCGATTCTCGTCGGCTGTGGAGCGGTCGTTCTTCCCACTGATCCAAGGCATTCATGCAACCAATCGCGCTGCCACCGAAGGAAGCCTTCGCCATGCTCAGCATCGGCCGTATCAAGGGGTATGAGCTGATTGCGGCTGGCGAAGTTGAAGTGTTCAAGATCGGCCGTTCGACCCGGATCACGGTTGCCAGCATTCTGGCCTTTATGGAGAGGCAGATAGCCATATAGCGCGACGATCTGGGTGAGAGGTCAGCGACTATCAGGATGAGAACAGA
>NZ_ALVC01000015.1:0-8785 GCF_000293195.2 Sphingomonas sp. LH128 | reverse complement strand
TCAAGGATCGGCGGTTCCCCCAATTTGCTGCGCAAATCGGCTCCCCCACCGCCCGCTAACGCGGCCGCTTCGCGGTCCCTGACAGCCGGCGCCGGTGCCCATGCCGGGTGTCTCCCGTCACCAACGAGAAGGAGAACCGGATGCACATCAAATTGTTTAGAGCACTGAAAGCGGCTAATCTGTCCGACGACGCCGCAGCGGAAGTTGTAGAGGCTATTGAGGAGTATATCGCCGTGAAGGTTCAGGAGGCGAACAAGGGAATCGAAAGCAAGCTGACGGCACAAACTTGGGTCATCGGCAGCGTCGGTTTCGTCCTCGCAGTCATCGGCCTCGCGCCCGCTTTCATCAAACTGTTCCAGTAAGACAAAGGGAGGCTTCGGCCTCCCTTTTTTTGCCGAACCGCCTGATTGTCAGGAGACGCAAATTGACCGACTTCGCACAAGCACGGCTCGATATGTTCGAGAGCGGTTTATTCGGCCAGGGCAATGCTTTCTGGCGCTGGATCGCCACGGACGAGGCGCGGCCCTATCTGACCGCTTTCGCCGTCGATCGCGCGCCACCCAGCGGAAGCGAGTTTTTCGCGGCCGATCTTAGCGCCGAGGATCTACTTGATTCCGAACACCTGGCCGAGCTGGCCCAGAAGATCGAAGCGGCTCACGGCTAGCGCCGTGCGCGCCGGGGTTATTTGCGAGTAGCTGTGCGCTGTTGCTCCGCCACGTCGCGGATCATAGCTGCCCAGCATCCCAAGATCATGCCCTCTTCATTATCGACTTCGCTTGTGGCGACCGCATAGATACCCAGCAAGTTTGCAACCTCGCTCGCCTCGACAATGCCTTGGCGCGCAAGCAGCGTGGCAAACATCGAGAGTGCTCCCCCCATTGCCCGCACCAGCGGCGCATCTTGTAGCAGTCGGTCAAATTCGCGGGGCGGGTTACTGGACATAGATTGTTCCGATCAAATTAAGCGACTGCCTTTCAGGACTTATCGCGGGAAGTGCTATCCGCTGCCAATAATTCGACAACCGATAATCCGAAAACATCGGCAAGGCTCTCCAAGGTAGCAAGCGTTGGATTACCATGTCCGCGCACCATGTATGAAATATGTGACGCCGCAACGCCCGAGCGTTCGGACAACTCCCCTTGAGTTATGCCTAGTTTCTTTAGTTCGCGAGCGATGTTGGCCCCTAGCTGGGCCATCAACGGCGATGTTCGTTTCAGGTATATGGTTGGCATCGTGTTCGCGTCCTTCTGGCTAGGCGCAGAATGTCGGCACGGGCAGCATGGCGCAATAGGGTTGCTCTAGAAGCTATCTGCGCCATGGCTTTCGCGCCTAGCGCAGATGGTATGCTTTGCGCGCCCGTGGTGGCGTCGTTCGCTCGACGTTCGTTCTTCCAGGGACCGGGGTAGCGAGTGGAGCGCCTGCAAGAGCTCACGCCTGCTTCCCACGCCATATTCATAGCGGGTGGGAATGCTTAACAGGTTCTTCAACATACGTCACATAAAAGCCGCGAACCATACGATGGTCCTGCATTCTTTCCCCAAGGGAGAAGCCGTTCAATTTACGGGGTGTTGGCTGAAATATATCCAGCCCGCGATCCAGAACCATTTTCCATCCAGTGTCGGTGGTGATGTCACGGGCATGCAGCGTTCCGCTTCCATCAAAGGCCCAGGTGAATTCAATGCCCGTTCCCGTGCAGGCCTCTGCGATCCCGTCGAGACATTCCCGCTGCTCCTGAATGTTTCCTTCGTCCGCTATGGTGACGAGATGCACCGCAACCTGATCCTCCGGCGGCTTGCGCCGAATCAGCATTTCGATGAGTTCCATTACGTTCCGTGCCTGATGGAACTTGCGGATATAAGGATCTGTGATGATGATCCTTTTGGCACCATCCGTCCAAGGGCCGAAAATCTTGTCGAAACTGATACCTTTGCGGTTCTCGGCGAAGACAATATGCCCAGGCTTCGGATCAATCGCCGAGGAAGCGTTGCTTCCTCGCGGTTCAGAACTAGCGCGCATCTCGGCCGGCTGAGCGTCAGTCGGTGCGTTATCCGTCTGTTCCCTAATTGATTCATCCTGGCCCACAGATCGCTGGTGATAGAATTGAGGAAATTCTTCTTCCTCTAGCGTCGTGACGCTTCGCTTTGAGCCATCCCGAGAAATGTAATGGAAATTGGCTGTCTCGAAAGTACTGTCGATCCGCAACAGCTGGTCTTTCACGCGCTTGCGGCATTCGATAGCGAATCGCAGGAGTTCTTCGACTTCCGCTTCCGTCTCGCCACCATTCGGGAAAATCAGCTTAAGAAGCCCCGACATAGTCTTATTGATCGCCGCACGGTCCCGGATATGAGTCTGAACAGGGACAGTGAAGAACTGATCAGGCCGGTGCGAGAAGTCCTCGGCGCGTAAATGACGCAGGATTTCCGCGAGATAGTCGACGATGAAACCGTAGCCAGATGTGAACATCTCACCCCGAATGATGCCCACCTCCCACCCGGGCAAATAGGCATGCAATCGATCGATAAACGCGCTGTCATGGAACTGCGGCGGCAGCGCTTCGAACAGATCAGTATTCTTCAGCATCCATGGGACGTTGTGGTCGGTGTTGCCCACGAATGCGAAGCTCGCCTCCGCCCCCATAGGATTGACCCCGCGGGAAAACTGCTTGTTCGCCATGTAATTTTTCATGATGTCGACAAGCGCTTTGTTGGCGGTTTTCTCGCGCCCCGCAAACTCGTCAAACGCCACAACATCCCAATAACCGACTAGCCCGATCCTTCCGTTGGAGTTGTTCACAAAGAGCTTGGGAACCGTGACCTCACCACCCGAGATCAGCTGACCATGGGGAGAAAATTCGGAATAGATATGCGATTTGCCTGTACCCTTAGGGCCAAGCTCAATAAGGTTGTAATTGCGTTCGACGAAGGGGATCAGACGCAGCAATTGCAATAGTTTCGACCTGCGCCCGAACAGCGATGGATCGAACCCGATACTTTGCATAAGTAGATCGATCCATTCGTCAGTTGTAAATTTATCACGTGTTACGCGATAACCTTCATAGTCGACACGGGCGATCTGGATCGGCTTTAGCGTATCGATGATCCAGGGCGAAATTCGGTTATCTTCCGAAAATTCGTACTGCACATCGGCGATACACCAGATGCCCGTTACAAGCAGCTTCGGGTGCGCCTTGACCGTGGCGCCGTCGATCGCAACCCGTTTGATCCCGAGGTTTTCGAAGACCGCCTCATAGGCATCGGTCTTTTCGTTCAGCGCCACACTGACCTGATCGATGACCTTGTAGCGGCCGCGCTCCTTGATCGTCGATTGGACCAGCCCCGATTCGGAACGATGAACGTAGTGCTTGCGCAGGATGTCCTTGACCGTCTCGATGCCTGTAGCAATCGAGGCTTCGTCGTCGGTCGCGCAATATTGGCCGAGCAGGTATTCGAGCACATAGGTGGGGACAATGGCGTTCCCCTTCACGGCCTTCACCAGGTCCTTGCGGACTACGAAACCGGCAAAATGCTCGTTGATCTTGTCATCAAGGGTCGACATTGGCACCTCAGAAATCGAAATCTGTGCTGATCCCGCGTTTCAGCAACAGCGGCTGCGATGCGTGATCTTCAAAATGGCTGGTCTTACCGATGCGCGTACGCAGCTTCAGGAAGACTGTCTGATTGTTATAGGCGTCTGACGCCTTGGACAGCAGGAAGCTCCGCGATAGCTCACGCTCGCGCGGGTTCTCAGACGCGAAATCAAATTCCAGCTCGGCTTCGTCAGAGATGAGCGTTCCATCGTCGGCAAAGATCGCAGCATGCACCTGCCGGGGCTGCTGCTTGTCGGTAACTGGCTCTGCCTGATAGAATGTGACCTGGATCTGGCCCGTGGTGATCTGGGCACGGGGTGGCGGAATGATCTGCACCGACACCTGTCCGACATCCTCCTTGCGCTGCTTGCCCACACGCAGGACCGGCAGGACGATCTCCTGCAGGCTCGCCCCGCCATGGACAAAGCGGCTGCCTGATCCTTTCACGCGCAGGCGGTTGATCGAGTTCGGGATCAGGATGTCCTGATCACCGCCCAGCCCAAGCTGCGCGGCTGTGAACTTCTTCATGCCGCCACTGCTGCTGAGGCCCTGTCCGATCACATAGCGCCGGTTGCGCGTAACGATGTCGCCTTTCGGCTCGCTCAGCGCAAAACCGCTCTCTTCCAACGTCTTGTGTTGCCACAGGAAGCCGTGGTCGGCGGTGATCAGGATGTTCGAGAAATTGGCCGAGGTCAGCTTGCGCACCAGCTTCACGAGATCTTCGATGGCGGTCTCTGCCGCGGCGGGAACATTCTCCTCGGTGGCAAGCTTGTCGCCGATCGCGTCAATCTGATTGTGGTAGAGATAGAGGATGTCATGGTCGCGAAAGAGGTCTTTGCCCTCCGAAGAGCCAAGGTTCATGAAATCCTTCGCCGCCAGAACCTTCACCCGGTCTCCAGCCCTGCCAGCAGCCAGCGCCTTTTCACGGGCGGCGGCGCCCATGGTGCTCTCGCCATCCAGAAGCACCAGATCATTGTCATCACGTATCGCCAGTTGCCGGTGCGGCAAGAGCGCCGCCATTCCGAGCTGGGTATAGCTGGGCAAGCCCCCGATCATCGGCTTCAGATCGGCATCAAACCGGTTGAGCTTGCGGATCTCGCGCAGCGCCTCTTCGGCCACCTCAAAGCGCAGCGCGTCCGAGATGATGACCACGACCTTCTGGTCCTTGCGCCTGAACTCAGCGGCCTGTTCGCGGTAGAAATCCATCTGACGCGGAAAGCCCGGAATCGCCCAGTCCGTCAGGCGAGCAACCTGATCCTGCCAGGCATCGTTCAGCTTCAGCACGAAATTCGTCGTGTAGCGGTTCTCGACCGCCTCATAGAGCGCGGATAGCAGTCCCGACTGCCCGCTTTTCTGCATGTGATAGATGAACTTGCGATAGAGCTGGTCCAACCGGAACCAGCTTGCTGAATAGCGCGTCACGCCATCAGACATGCTGGTCATGGTAAGATCAGCCTCGGCCAGCGCCTGCTGGAACTCGGTCGCATAGCCGATGGCCTGATAGACATCAGCGTAACGGCCATACCAGTGGCTCTGGCGGCGATCGCGAACCCATTTCAGCACATCTGTCGCCGGCAGGCTCTGCTGGGCCAGCCCCTCAACGATGGCGACGACGATCCGCCGGTCCACTTCCTCGAAATGGTCATGCGGGATCAGGACGCGGAAATCGCGTGAGGCCAGATCATCCCTGATCTTCAGCACATCCTGATAGTCGCCCGACAGCTTCTCGAACGCTTCACCCCACCGACGCGAAGCGCTCCAGCGGCGGAACATCAGCGCGGCATCGGTATTCAGGGACGCAGCCTCTCCCATGGCCCGCGCCCAGGCGCTGGAAAACAGCGTGATGGCAAAATCCTGAAAATCCGGGGTATCCGGCGAATAGCCATAGCGCGCCGAAACTTCCTTCCAGAAGAACTCTGCCAGCCCGACCCGATCCACCAGCTTCAGCGCGTCATCACGGTCTTCAGCGAGTTCGGCCAGCAACGCCTCGATCACCGTATCAAGATCGCCATCCGCACCGGCGCAGACCGCCAGCATCTTGCGGCGGACATCGTTGGAGCTTTGTGACGGGCGCTCGCGCTCGATTGTGCGTAGCGCTTCCAGCCGCTTGCCGGAACGGTAGAATTCGGCGTGGTCGCGCACGGCGGCTTCATACTTCGCCGGGATGCCCAAATCCGCCACCCAGATCGCCGCCTGATCGGCGCGGAAGACCGCGCTGGCCAGTTGCACATCCAACAACCAGTTCTCAGGCATCGGCGGCTCAGGGCCGTCCTTGTAGAGCAGAAACCGCGCCTTAGGCTCCTGCCGAAGCATGCGGTATTTCAGGCCGAATTCGTTGTTGGCGATCTCCACCTTGGTCACGCCGGGCAGGTCCACCGCGTCGAACGCCGCTCGCAGATCGCATGCGGGGTCATACCAGAAGACGATGCGGTGGCCGTGATCCTCATAAAGCCGCGTCAGGCCAGCGGTGATGCGATCAGTCATCCGCAGCCTCCAGCCCCTTGATCGGCTTCAGCGCACCGGCGAACAGCGGATAGTTGCGCTTCACCCCGTCATCCAGATCGATAGCGATCTTCTGCTGTGCCATCGGATAGACGACTTCGCGTTCCCATTCGGTCAGCTCGGCGATCTGCTTGATGACCGTAGCCATTTCCTTTTGCGCCTTTGTCTGCTGGGCGGGCGTAGCCGCAGGATCGACAGCCAGCTTTTCCAGTCGAGCGCGCTCGACTTCCAGCTTATGGATGAACTCGCGCACATATTGGTTCAGCACGACCGAGACGGTGTCGGGCCGGTAGCGGTGCATATAGATTAGCGCGTTGAAGCTGCCCTTGGGGCTGGAGAACATCCAGTAGATCGGGCGCTTCTTGTAGCGACGCACGTGATAATCGAAGAAATCCTTCGTGAACCAGCGGCGCAGATCCTTGCCGAGCGCCTTCTCAATGAAGGCGAGGTTTTCGCGGAACTTCGCCTCGCCAAAGGTGACGCGCAGGAAATCGCGGGCCCGGATGACAATGTCATCTGCGAACCAGTCAGCGTCCAGCACCGGGATGACATTGTCACGATCGGGCGCGAAGCTGGGTTTCGGCTCGCGAGCCAGATACTCTTCGATCCCCTCGCCCTGATTGGCGAGGATCAGGCCCGGCTCGTCAAGGCTGTAGCGCCCGAACATGCAGCCCACGGTATAGTGGAGGAATTCTTCCACCGTGCGCGCGCGCAACCCGGCCTCACGCTCATGGTCCGTCTTTGCTGACTTGAGCGAATAGGTTGGGTTGCAGGTAAGCGTGATTTCCTCGGTCGGCACCTCGGGGGTTAGCTCGTCCTGCAGCCGATAACCGTCGATGAAGATGCGGTTGTTCTCTTCCTCCAGCCGCTGCATTTCATCTGTCATGCCCTGCCAATGTGCGCGGAGATTAGCGTAGCTAGCCGCCAGCGTCTCTTCCCGGTGATCGGGTGACAGCAGCGGAAGCGTGGTGAAATCCCAAGAAGTTTCGTAGGCGTCCCAATCTGCTTTGGCGAGTTCTACCAAATCGTCCACAAGGTGCGAAACAGACACTCCATCATAGCCTTCGAAAACGGGGAGGAGCTTCATGCTACCCGGACCAAAATCTTTGGCGGCCACTACTCGCAGCAAGGGTGGAACGACTTTGGAGTGCAGAAAACCTAATGTGAAATCTAGTGCGCGTTTATTGTCGCCAAAAAACATTGAATTCTTCTGGTCGAAGACGTGACCTTGCGACACTCGTCGCACCGATAACCTGCTTGCGATAGTGTTGTAGGCCAAACCGTCTCGGAAGTAGTATTGCTCATTCCTGACAGTCGCGCTTCTATGAGCCTTGATCTCTAAGCCGCCGGATGACCAATCGAGAATAAACTCGTGGTTCCCATACCATTTTCTAAAATCACTACCCTTTACGTACGGAACCCACTTTCCAAACCAACATGATTTTGTTTCGAGTGTCACGCCGAAGTCAATCGCGTCGCGATTAACTTCGGACCAAGAGCGAATAAAACGTGGGTTATCACCCGTTTGGAGGCCGGTAAATGCTTCGGCATACTCTTTCAGAGGTGTCCCTTTTGCATAGGCCTCCCGAGTGTGATCCGAGACGAAATACGCAACCACGTTTCGAGGCAGACGAGCGAAGTCAGCCCCCCGCGCGCGATGTTCCCCGTGCTTGCGTCGAAGCATGGATGCCTTCTCATCGGAAGTTTGACCCTCAGTCAGATCGAAAAATTGAGCTTCTCGATTGGGGTCGCCATTCTTTTGAGATACAAAGCATGCGACCTGAACAACTTCGCCCTTAATTTCGTCGAAAGCGCGAGGGCCCAGATGGGCTAACTGCAGGAATGGCGCGGTGTTTAACAATCGAACACGCATTTCAGTATAGTCATCGCCGAACAGCCAGCTGTCCATTGCGATCATTGCATAAATACCATGCTTCCGTGACAGCCTGCTCAAGCGGTCAATGAACGCTGAATAGAGGTCGGAGAAGCAATCTGAAAACTCTTCAACCAGGAAAGATTGCAGTTGGCCGTTTAGATCACCCTTTTTCTTATAGGGCGGATTGGCCACGACCACATGATACTTAGACGACAATGCCTCGGCCATGCGCAGCAAGGCCACAACGCGCTTCTGTACCTCTTTCAACAGCAGGTCGGAGCCGAAATTCCGTGCCTCTACCACCCGCAGCGTCTCGGCCGGATCGCGAAGTGTCGGCACGATCAGCGAGCCTAACCTCTCTTATTCACGACGCTCGGTTTCAGGCCCGCTCTGGGCATTTGCTGCCGCTGGCGGTGTTGCGCGGACGACCGGCATCGCTGGCGTTTGTTTCACCGCGATCGGATTGATGGGCTTTTCGGGTTGAAGGGCTGGGCTCGGAGTTCTGCGGCGCTGCCGCATGGGCTACGTCGGCGCAGGCTTGAGCCGAAGAACGAGGGCGCGGAACAGGTCGGCATCCGGACAGGCCGAAGCGAAGGCAATGCGGATGCGGCTAGCACTTTCTACGACGCGCGCAGCGACCTTGAGCAGCCGCAGGCGCAAGGTTGTAAACTCGGCGCTTGCCAGAGCAGTGGTCCTGGGCATCACCTGCTGGATGCGCCATAGCAGCCAGTAGGCGGCAGTGTGCAGGATCAGGCGCATCTGATTGGCATTGGCCGAGCGGCACGAGGTGCGATCACTGGCCAGCTGGGCCTTGTGCCGCT
>NZ_ALVC01000014.1:0-11265 GCF_000293195.2 Sphingomonas sp. LH128 | reverse complement strand
TATGCCGCGCTTCGCGCGCGGGCGCTTGATCACAGGCTTGTCTTCTGGCGCTTCATCGTCATTGGCCGCGACCGTCGGCGTGCTCACAAGATCGCCCAGATCCAGTTGCCCCTGATCTCCCAGAATGACGCTGGCGCGTTCCGATCGATTGCCGAATGCTTGTTGGGCCATGCCTTTGAGGAGCGAGCGCAGTTGAGCGTTTTCAGCCCGGAGTTCCCGCACAAGGGCGGCCATCTGCTCGAGATTGTCAGGAAGATTATCGGCTTCGGCAGGCATGCGTGACTATACCACACAGCCCTCATTATACTACAAAAAACCGCAGAATTCAGCCAAAAATAGCGGGCCGCCGCGCCGCCTGGAATGGCAGTTTGTGCCAATCCAGGCCTGACAGAAGGGCCACACATTGAGCTCCGGTCAGAGCAAGAGTGCCGCCTTGCACTGCAGGCCAATAAAACTTCCCATGGTCGAGCCATTTTGTCGCCATAACCGCGCCGGAGCCGTCATGACGGACCAACTTGATTTTGTCAGCAGCCTTATTGCGGAAGACAAACACATCACCGGCGCAGGCATCGTGGCCCAGAACATGTGTCACCAGTCCCATCAGCCGGTTGATCCCGGCCCTGAAGTCGATGGGCTGCGTCGCCACATAGATCCGCACGCTTCCATCGATCGGGATCATTCCCGGATCGCCGCCAGAACGGTGCGCAAGTGCTCCGCCTCGACGGCGCCGCAAATACGAACTGTCACATCGCGCACCACCAATTCCATGCTGGGCGGCGATGCCGGGACGGCCGGCATTTGCGCTTGCTCCTCGCCAACCACCGTCACTGGCACAAGCCGGAGTTCTTCAACGGTCCCCGCCGCTCGCGCCTGCCGGCGCCAATAATGCAGCAGGCCAAGGCCGACGCCGTTATCCCGCGAAACCTGCGCTACCGTTTTTCCGGAAGTGAAGCTTTCCGCAAGAATACGATCGCGCTCATCATCCGGCCATCGCTCGTGCCCACGCCGGACTGGCTCCAAACTAACGGTCAAACGCGAACTTGCACTATGCGACGCACACGTCAAACCAACGTTTGGCACCCCATCAATTTCCTCAACCACTGCCCGAGCTCCTCAACGTCTCGCGCAGATCTACCCCTCAAAAATCAACCAGAATACGTGGGGTCGAAGCAGCGGTTACGCTAATCTCGCGAAAAGAGGCATGACCAGATCGACGCGATGGTGCGAACCCGCTTCCACAACAACGGTCGGATCTGGGCCCCCGTGAAGCGCATCTATGCACCTTCTGCGGTGGTGGCGGAGGCCGCCAGCAAACTGGCGGCCATGCTGACGGCTTCGTGCTGGGCATCGGCTTGGGCCGGGCGTGACCATGGGGCGAGACGGCCACTATGGCCGCCCCGAGGTCATGGCCTCTGCGAGGCGGCCGGCGTCGACTATGTGTTTGTTCTGCCCACCAACGCTGCGCTGCGCGCTGATCCGGTCATCGTCGTGAGCGCCGACGCCTGCGCGGTCAAGCGCGCCCAGGAAGGCCGGGTGGTTTTGCGCAATTATGCCGGGACCCGTTAGGGTGCGAAGAGCTGGAAATGTCAGCGCCGCGTCGCCGTCCCGATCGAGGCAAGCACGCTCGGGATGGACATCCGCTACGTCGTTACTTCGCTGACCAAGAGCTCGGCCGAGCACATCTACGACACGCTCTACTGCGCCCGGGACCAGGCCGAGAATCTGATCAAGCGGCACAAGGCCCAGCTCGCCAGCGATCGCACTTCGTGCCGCTCGGCCAACGCCAACGAGATGCGGCTGATCCTGCATACTGCCGCCTACTGGGTGCTGTCGCCCATCCAGCAGGCCATCCCCAAGGCCACCGCGCTCGCCACCGCCGAGTTCGCAACGCTACGCCTGCCCCGATGAAACCGTGTTCAAAGACATCGCTACCAGCCTTCCGACTGCCCCCACATAGCCACCGCGGCCGTGCCGCCCAAAGCCCGAAACCTTACCCGTCAGCTTCGAAAAGCCCCCTTATCCCGCCGCGCTGAAAAGCGCACGTGGAGGCGCTCGCCCTGATCACTCGCTCAAAAGCAGATCGCGACCGAACAAGCCTGGCGGTGCTATCCTCAAGAATAGGACAAGCTAAACGTAAACGGTCTGTGAGCGGTTCAGTCAACGAATCCGGCCCGGCATCCGGAGATGCCATGGGTAGCTTGCCGTGGTTGTCCGCATACCTACTCATATGCAAGCCTCTGGGGTGACGCTCATCGGGCAGTTGCACATTGACCCCAAGACGACCGGTTCTGTCGCGCATTGGGGGTCGCTGCTTAAGGTACGCACGGATGCACGACGGTAGTGCGGGCGTACTTCAATCAGCGATTAGGCCAATCATCTGAACGATGGCGTACAAGAGATAGCTCGAAGCTGGAGTGCTGAAACAGCTGAGCTATGCGTCGCTGTTTAAGGTATGGTATGCCCGTTGATGCGTTGTTGACGCAGTGATGCCGATAGCAGATTCTCCAATGGAGAACGGCGCTAACCTGCTTGAAATCAGGCAGGCTTCGGCCATTTTTCTACATATCGCTTCCAGCGGTCCTTGAGCTGGTCGCCCTCCAGACTGTCAATCTCGTTTCCGAGAAGTTTCCTGAAAGCATCGGCCATGACCGTCACGGAGTTGTTTGATCCAAAGTCCCTTCCGATGCGATACAGCTCGGGCTCTGCGAATTCCAGTGCACCACTTTTGGGAAAGCGTATAGCTGGGCCGGACATAACCGGCTTGGGCTTATCGGAACTGTGCAACCTCAGCAGGCCTGCGTCCTCAGGCGCTGCCTGCGCCAGCTTCCTGGCGCCCCTCTTCTCCCCCTGGATAAGCAGCATACCCTTAGTCGGCTTCTCAGCGTAACGCAGGCGGATGATGAGATCGCTCATATCGACCGAGTGACGCGCCTGCTGGTAGACACCAGAGACCTCGTCCCAGGCAGCACGCACGGACTGACGGAATTTCGTCATCGTGCTCGATTGATTCCCCAAATGCTTGGCAAGGTCAGCCCAGTTGAGGCGCACCTCTGTCCCCTGAGGTATGCGTGGAAGCCGATATGCGAGCCAGGTGTAGAGATCGAGCTTCGTGGCACTGTCCTTCAGTGCGACGATCGCCCGTTCATTGAAAGGAACCGAATGCTTCAGCAGCTCTCCATAGAACTCTTCTGACAAGACAAAGTGCGAGACAAAGGTCCCCTCCCCCGTTCTGAGACCCGCGTACCGATTGACGATCCGCATGTCATTGACTGCAAACGCACGCATCTGCTCGCTCGGAACCTTCTCCCCCTTCTTCCCTTTGCCGGCGGGTGGAGCGCTTTCGTCCCAGCGGATTGTCCATTGGCAATTGAGGATTCGATCGATTTGATCCTGAACGCTGGTGCGTGTGCCACGTTTGCCGCCAGAGGAAGTGTTCGTTATCCCCATGCGCCGCAGCCAGCTTGAAAAGGAGCTCCCCAGATAGATTTCCCGGGTTCGCGTGCGCACTGCTTCGGTCATGATATAGATCATGATCAGCCGCGCATGGCGACCATACGGTACCCCTCTGTTCACCGCTACGAATTCACCATTCGGTCCTATGGGCTCCTGCCGCTCCATAGGCTGAATGATAAGCGAGATGTTCCCGTCACGCCTGATAACCGGCGCACTCTGGTCCTTGGGCGCCTTCACTGGAAGGGACATGGCGCAAAGTGCCGAGTGCATGAAGTTTGGAAGCGATTCTTCTTCCATCACATAATGGACGGCGTCGAAAATCCGCTTTGCGTCTGGCGTGTCGGCCAGTGCCCTCACATCGGCAACTGGACTGTGCTTCAAGGCCTCGACAAACTGTGCTCCCAGTGGAAGCATGATCTGAGCATCGCTCTCGCCTGTTTTGCGCCTTGCCACAGAATCACCCTTGGGAATCACCGATCGATGCCCCGATTTTGCCGAAATGCCGGTTAAACGCAAGCTGTTGGCGGTTTTTTAGCCGGGATACCTCCGAAAGTGCCAATGGGTCGCTGATAAAGGTACGCTGCGAAAATTCCATTAAGCTTTTTTTTTTGGAAACCCCGATCGCGTCTAACCGGAGGAAGGTATCTCCCAAAGGGAGTAGGATTCGGTAGTAGGTTAGATCGCATACTTTAAACAGCGCTCGATCGTACCTTTTCCAGCGTATGTTCGTACCTTTTCCAGCGTTCCTTCATACCTTCGTCAGCGATGGTACAATTTTATCCACAGCCCCTGACTCTCCTCAAATGCCGGCAGCATCCCGATTTGCGGTTTTGACGATGAAGCTAACCAGAAACCGCCAATGGATCGCTGTTTACGGTATTCTCGAAAGCGGGATTGAGGAGTGGACCCCCATCGCGAGGTTTGAGTACCGGAAGAGATTTTGTTTGCGCCAATCATCCGGCACCGACCACGAAACCGTACCGTAATCAGCGATGACGTTTGACCTGAAGCTTGCTGGATTTTCCACTTCCGAAGCGGAAAAGTGACAAATGGTCGCTGTTTTCGGTATCTTTGAAACGGAGAAAATGGCCCATGTCTTGGGAATGAACGACAGTTCTAGATTTTCGTTGTCGAAATTCGCGATAGAACCTAAAGAAAATCGACAACGAGGCCGTGCGCCTCGATAATCCGAGAGTCACAAGAGGACAAGCATGGCGTCCCTTTCCCCTGATTTGGGCAGCACAACCAAAGAGTTGATCACCCGGTATTATCACATGGCGAGCATGGTGCTGAGCAAGCTCCAGGAGCGCAACATTCAGCACAACCCACCCCGCAGCGGGCCGACGTTCACAATTTCACAGGCCGCCAGCCTTGTCGGTCGTTCCGCATCGGCGATCCGGATCGCTGAGGCAGAGGGTCGTCTCCCACATCAAGAGCGCAATATGACCGGGCGCCGGAAGGGCTATACGCTCAAGGACCTCGACACGATGCGCCAAGTCTTCGACACGCGTCCTTGGCGCGAGGAGACCGATCCGCCGGCAATCATAGCATGCCAGAACTTCAAAGGCGGCGTCGGCAAGTCGACAATTGCCGTGCATATGGCGCAGTATCTTGCGATACATGGCTATCGCGTGCTGTTGATCGATGCTGATGCGCAGGCATCTGCGACAATGCAGTTCGGATATATTCCGGACAAGGATCTCGACGAACTCGACAGCATTTACGCCCTGCTGCAGGGCAAGCCTGAGAGGGGCATCGCCCAGATCATTCGGAAAACCCACTTCCATAATCTTGATCTGATACCGGCTAATCTCAAGCTCTATAACGCGGAATATGAAGTTGCTGCCCGCATCGGTGTCCACGGCTTCAACGTGCTCACGACCCTTGCGCGCGACATCCATAAGGTGGCAGGCAACTACGATGTCATCGTGATGGATCCCCCGCCGGCGCTCGGCATGGTTTCGCTCTCGGTTATGTACGCTGCGAACGCGCTGCTCATCCCGGTTCCGCCCAGCATTGTCGATTTCGCCTCAACGACTGCGTTTTTGGGCATGCTTGAAGAGACGATGGGCGCACTGGGTGAGCACGATATCCAGCCGGAGTATGGGTTCGTGGGAATGGTGATTTCCAAGAGCGAGGCGAACATCGAGTCTCAAAGGCAGATTGTAGACATCACCAATACGGTGTTCGGACGCAGTGTATTTTCGCAGGAGCTTCGGAGCTCTGCGGAGTTCAACAATGCCGCCAGCCAGTTGAAGACGGTCTTCGACCTGACGTCTTCAACGACGAACCACGCGGTCAGAACCCGCTGCCTCAATCAGCTCAACCAGCTTGGCTGGGAGCTTGAGGAAAACATCAAGAAACTTTGGCCATCGAGACATGGGTTCGACTGAAGCTCGCCGCCTCAATCGCTCTCATCTTGCCCCGGCCACTGTGCCGGGGTTTGCTTTTGCGGCCTGGAAGGGTTGAATGGTTGAAATGCCGCGTCCCCGCGCGTCTGCCGTGCAAGCGGAGGAGAAGGGGAGGGGGGCATTCACGGTTCGGATTGTCCCACGAATTTCGATCGACATTGCTGCCCGACATCTGGGCTCACGTTAGTTGACGGCAAGGTCATTGGCGCAGCGTCTAAACTTGGAGGCTTAGGACCTGAAGCAACAGTCATTCTCCAATGGAGAATGACGATCCGCAACCGATGCCTGGAGCTCACGCCAAGCTCGCAGCAACGAATTTCCGGGATGTCCCGTGCCGTTCTCCATTGGAGAACGGAAGACCTATCGGGTCACTCAAGGATCGCGCGGCACGCAAAGCCGCGAGATCTGCGTCAAGTGGCAATGTCTTGCGCGCGCTCTACCGCGCTCTCTCCAATGGAGAATGTGTGCTGTTAATAGCAGCTATGGCGCAAGGGTGGAAGCGAGTGTGCGAATGCGCGCGGTCGCTATCGGTGGTTTCGTGGCGCCCAAGCGGAGACGAGGAAGTCATTCTCCAATGGAGAAGGGCACCAAAGTGCGCCTGTCCGTAGGCCGCAATCACAACCATCTGAGAAAATATTCTGGACATTGCTGGCAGGGCTCCTGCGCGAACGGAGTGTAAGCCGGCAGAGCAGCTTTCCCGTATAACTTAGGTGGTTCATCGCTGACGCGTCGGCTTCGCGATTATGATTGCGAGAAGTCTCGCGGTGCCAAACTGTGATCGACCGGCGGCAGGTGCTGCGAAACTACGAGCGCATAAAAGGCGGAAGAGAGCCGGCCCGCTGCTTCCGTCGAGAGGGCAGGGCGAAGGATAGGGTCACCCTCGTCTCTCAAGTGTCACCACTTGAGCGCATTTGAATGTTGTCTGCGTAACGCTGGAGGGTGGGCCGCTACCGGAGATTACAATGAAGGTCTCCACATCCGCGGCGATCGCCCGGGCGGGCGAGGCATGAACGAATTACATGGTTCAACCCGGTTCACAGCATCGACGCCGACGCCGGGTGCTTCGTCGGGACCGAATTGCGCGGTGCGACTGTTAGGGGCGCAGGAGGGATTTGGGTACAGGGCAGGGGGCGGCCTTGCGCTTATGGAATCTCATCCGATAAACTCCCCATGGCCGGCAAGAGCGAGATTCGTTCGTTGTATTTCTGCCGGGGCATGTGAAGGGAATTGACGTTATGGCGCGCAAACCGGGTTTTGGGGCTTCTATTGCCTCGGAGGTCGTTGAGGCGTTTGGCCACGGCGATGCACCTTCCCTTCCGACAGGCGATGTACTGGTCAGTCGCGGCAAGGCGCTGAGCAAACTCGGTGCTGACGTGCAGTATGAGCAGTACGAATGGGTGGATCCCGTGCTCTGCAAACCGTCGAACCAGAATGCTCGACGCTATGACGAGCTTACCTACGAGGATTGCGAGGAACTGATTCAGTCGATCCGGTCCGAAGGGCGGCAGCGGATGCCGGCAATCGTTCGCCGCACGGAGGATCCTGCAGCGCCATACGAGATTGTTGCAGGTTCGCGCAGGCACTTTGCCATCAGCTGGCTTCGAGCGAATAACTATCCCGACTTCAAATACCTGATTGATGTTCAGCCCCTCGACGACGAGGCGGCGTTTCGGCTGAGCGATCTGGAGAACAGAGCGCGCGCCGATGTCTCTGATCTCGAGCGAGCACGAAGCTACCAGATGGCACTTCGCTCTCACTACAAGAGCGATACCGCAGCGATGGCTGAGCGCCTAGGCGTGGCGCGTGCCACGATCTACCGCTACACGGCGCTTGCCGACCTGGATCAAGTCTTTGTTTCCGCCTTTGGTGATCCGAAGTCGGTGACAGTCTCTCATCCGCGCGCCATCGCTTCGATCATCAAGGAAGGGGGAGAAGTCGCACAGCGGGTACGCGACGAGGCCATCCGGCTCGCCGGCCTGCAAGCGTTGCGTCTCAACGAGGGGGTATCGCTTATGGCACCAGCTGAGGTGATTGCGGCGTTCAGGAATGCTGCCAGGCCGCCAAAGCCTTCCGTGATCGAGAATACCACCTTCACCATTGGTGCAGCCGATGGCGGGGAAATCCTCACGTACACCAAGGCATCGAGGAAAAAAGGAATGACGATCACGTTGCCGCCAAAGTTAAGCGCCGGTCGATCGGAGGTGGAGGCAGCGTTCCAACTCTTACTCGACGAGTTGTTTGGTGCGCCCGAAGCCTGACAGCCGGAGTTCCGGAACAAAGCGGGAATTAGCTCTATAATCAATTTTGGGCTCGCTGGAGCGAGGTGGCGCCTATTAGGGTGGTACGGGTCATCTCAAGGCAGTTTACGCAGCGTAAGCCCGGTTTCCGGGGAGGCTTTTTGTGATGGGATTTGCAGCCAATTTCACTGGCGATGTCATTCGAACTCGTTTTCAGCGCTTGTATCGAGGTCTGAGCAAGTGCCGCGCCTTTTCCGGCAGCACCCAAGTGCTGCTGGATCCGCGACTTCATACGGCGAAACGGATTTACTGGACCTTCATCCGCTTCGATCGCGATAGCGGCTCTGGCTTCTCTCGCGGTGGTAACTGAGGGCCGGGGCGTTGAAGCAGGCGGCATGCTCCGCGAGTTTTGGTGTCATCGACCGCGCATAGAACTTCCGGGTTGCAGACAATTTGGCGAGTGCGATCTGGATGATCTTCCTGCCCACCAAGCAGCGATCGTGGTTTTAATGACGTGGAGCCTTGCTGAGGCGAATTTACGGCTGCTTTGTGAACGGCGGGCGGGACCTGTGGCCGGTAAGGAATAAAGGAACTGCGAAAATCGTTGTCCGCGTCGTTGTGATCGCTATAGGCAGCGGCAGGGCGATGAAGCGAACGCGATCACGTACCTCACCGCCCACTTGCGAACCTCGACGCCCGATACGACGGAGATTGGGCGGCGGTCCTGTGCGTAAAGGAAACTCAAAGGCTCGGGCTTGTTCGGCTGTAGGCAAGCGGCAAGCGGCAAGCGCTCTGCTTCTGCCACGGCGGAAGCCTTCGTCGGGAAGGGCCCAACGTCGTTCTTGACGTTATCGGGCAGCCAGACCGGCAGAAACCACCATCCACCGGAGCGATAACTGACGGCACTACGCACAGAGCCCATGCCGTCGGCCAGAAACCAGCCTAGGTCGATGCCGTCGCGTATCCACAGCGGGGCAGGGTAGTGCATGAGTTCCTCGAAAGTGTTAGCTGATCTGGGCTTGGCCGACCAATGATACCATGCGCCGCAGATGATGCTGGCGCCCGGGCATCCCACGAATGCGATGCGCCGGCCCCGCGCCGTGGAAGCCCGCAGGAATCGCGGAATTTATACCACACGCTAAGTGAAAACGAGATAAATATACATCGAGCTATATTGCATCATCATCCACATGCGATAATTGCAGTTATCATATAAGCGGATTTGACGCCTTTCTATAAGGTGGGTATGTGCATGTCGGTGTCAGAATATGACCGGACTTCGCCATCTTCCGCGATTTCACCCATGCCGTTGTCAGCAAAAAGCTGGATTTCTGTCAGTAAATGGCGGGACGCCGAGGGGAGGGGCCTGCTCGTTGGCCGCTGACAATCCTTCTAACCGGCACTCTGTTCTCTGGCCAAATTCCAGGCGCGCGATCCGTGTGGAGGACGTATAACGGGGTCAACCGTTCGGTTGTCTCCGTTAGTTGGATTGTGACAGATGCCCTTGATCGGCTACGCTCGTGTTTCGACCGACGAACAGGACACCTTCGCGCAGATCGGCGAGTTGCGGCGCGCAGGCTGTGCGGCCATATTCGAAGACCGGGCCAGCGGCGCTAGCCGCAGCCGTCCCAAGTTGGCCAGCGCGCTCGCTGCAGTAGGGCAGGGGGATACCCTCGTCGTTGTGCGGATTGATCGCCTCGCACGATCGTTGTCGCATTTGCTCGATATTGTCGAAGCACTCCGGGCAAAAGGGGCCTATTTTCGCTCAATCAACGATCCAATCGACACCAGCAGCCCGCAAGGCATGTTGATGACGCAGATGCTCGGGGCATTCGCCGAATTCGAACGTGCCCTCATTCGTGAACGGACGCGCGCGGGCCTGAAGGCAGCGGTAGCGCGTGGTGCGAAACCGGGGAATCCGAAAATGCGCGCACGCGATCCGTCAGCAATCGCTGATTTGCGCCGCAATCTGAAGGAAAAGCATCTCCACGATCTGATTGACGGTCGGCAAGCTTGGCTGCCGCTTGTTGAGCGCCTGCGGCCGCAGTTGCCCTGGGCGTTGGTCTTGCGGCATATCAGGGCGCTCAGGCCGCCGGCGCGCTCGTTCTCCGAACGCACGTTGGTGAAAGCATGTCGAACGCTCGTTGATGCAGGCTATGCAAATCCCGTGATCTTGGAGACGGCGCCGCGCCTTTCCCCCGATAGCCGCGTCGCTATACTTGTCGCCGACAAACTTAGAAGCCAGCCAGACGCCACGCTGCGCGGTATCGCGGCTTGGCTCGGCAAGGATTTGCGTGAGCCAACGCCGCGTGGTGCTCTGAACTGGTCGCCAGAAGCTGTCCGCCGCGTGATCGCTCAAGCGCGGGAGTTGGGGCTCATTGTTGCGCCGGGCCCTGTGTGAAACAGCGATGCTCAGGCCCTTATTCGAGGAGAATTGGAGCGCGGCGCAGCTCCGCGCCTCACGGGTCTGCCCGAGTGACACCTAGGACACGCTTTTCTCCAAAGCTCTTCGCCTGACGGCGACCCTTTGTGGATGCTCAGGTAAGAGGTTCGCGTTACCAGGTCCGGCCGGTCCGCTCTCGCATTCAGCAGGTCCTGCGCAGAGTTGCTGCACAAGTCCACGCGAGGGGGTGCCAGCATTTACGGAACGGCCTCTCGTGCGATTGCCGCATTGTGGCTCAAGACAAGAGGGCCAAAGAACGCCCACACCGTAAATTTCCCGGATATCGATTATTAGCGAAATCGATCCATGCGGGACGTCGCCAACAGGATTGGTAATTATGGCTCTGTTGCAAAAATCGTGAAGCTTGAGCATGCTTGGCGGAGATTGGACGGACGGAACGATGACGGATTTCAAGTGGCGCCATTTCCAGGGTGATGTGATCCTGTGGGCGGTGCGCTGGTATTGTCGCTATCCGATCAGCTATCGCGACCTTGAGGAAATGCTGGCGGAACGCGGCATTTCGGTCGACCATACGACGATCTATCGCTGGGTCCAGTGCTACGCCCCGGAGATGGAGAAGCGGCTGCGCTGGTTCTGGCGGCGTGGCTTTGATCCGAGCTGGCGCCTGGATGAAACCTACGTCAAGGTGCGGGGCAAGTGGACCTACCTGTACCGGGCAGTCGACAAGCGGGGCGACACGATCGATTTCTACCTGTCGCCG
>NZ_ALVC01000013.1:0-26932 GCF_000293195.2 Sphingomonas sp. LH128 | reverse complement strand
CGACAGGCGCCGGACGACCGGGCCATGGCCATCGACGATGTCTGCGTGCCGCTGCTGCTGGGACTAGCCGGCGGCCAGCGGACTTTCACGCCGCCCGCCGCGATCACCATCGCCGCCGCCAGCAGCGGTCTTGGGCTTGAGGGCACGCCGCTGGCACTGCTCAACTCGCGGTGGACCGGCCTCCTGTTCGGCGCCGCCGCGGCCGGCGAATACGTCATGGACAAGCAGCCGGGCATTCCCGCCCGGATCGCCCCTGCCGGACTTGCGGGCCGGGCTGTCGGAGGCGCGCTGTCCGGTGCCGCCGCCGCGCGGCCGGGCAAGGCCTGGCTGGCCGCAGGCGTGGGTGCGGCCGGTGCGATCGCCGGTGCCTACGTCAGTTACCGCGTGCGCATGACGCTTGCCCGCGCGCTTGGCCGCGACCGCCCGGTGGCCTTCGCCGAAGACGCGCTGGCGATGGTCGGCACCGCGCTGGTGGCCACATATGCCTCGGCCCGGCAGAAGCAGCGGGAGCAGGCGGATACGCTCGTGCGGCACGGCGGAACGGCGGCGGCATGATGGGCAGACGCCGCATCGGCGAGCGATCCGAAGGCCAACTTGCCCTTGAAGACTACGGCGCCATCGGCGAAGGCCGATCGATTGCGCTGTCCGGCGCCGACGGGTCGATCGACTGGTGGTGCGCACCCAACATGGACTCGCCGCCGCTGTTCGACCGCCTGCTCGATCCGGTGAATGGCGGATGCTTCGCGATCACGCCCGACGCGCCATTCACCGTACAGCGCTGCTACCGCAGCGACAGCAACGTGCTGGAGACCACGTTCACCACCGAGACCGGCCGCGCCCGTCTGGTGGAATCGATGAACAGCGGCAGCGCGGGCCGCCTGCCCTGGGCCGAGATGGCCCGCCGGCTCGAAGGGCTCGAAGGGCGGATGCGTTTTTGCGTGACCATGCGACCGGGGCGTCGCGGTGACACCGTGAACCCTTATCACTCGACCATCGGCGATCACACGGTGTTTCATGTCGAACGGGTGCTGGGACTGTTCCTGCACAGCGGCGGCGTGGAGTGCCACTGGGCCGACGAGGGCGTCACCGGCGCGGTCGAAGTGAAGGCGGGCGGGCGCGAGGTACTGGCGCTCATCGCCGGGCAGGACGAGCCACTGGTGGTCCCCTCCATCGCGGAGATCGACGCGCGTATCGAGACCTCGGATCAGGAGTGGCGGACCTGGGCGAGGACCATCACGTGTCAGGGCGAACCGCGCGCGGCGTTCGTGCGCTCGGCGCTGGCGCTCAAGCTCCTTCTCTATTCGCCCTCAGGCGCCATCGCAGCCGCGCCGACGACCTCCTTGCCGGAACGGATCGGCGGCTCCAAGAACTACGACTATCGTTATGCCTGGGTGCGTGACGCCGGCTACACGATCAAGGCCTTCCTGGCCGCCGGGGCGCAGGCGGAGGCCAAGGCCGCCTTCTCCTGGCTGCTGGACCGCCTGGCCAACGTCGGCTTCAGGGTCTGCTACACGCTGGGCGGCGATCCCGTACCTGCGGTCCGGGATTGGGCGATGCCGGGCTATCGCGGCTCCCGGCCGGTCGTGACCGGTAACCAGGCGAACGACCAGTCCCAGCACGGCGTCTACGGCGACATCTTCGAGACCGCGTCCTGCTTTGTGGGCAGCGGCAATATCCTCGACAGCGCGAGCGCCGAACTGCTGTCCCATCTCGCCGACGAATGCGCCGACCGCTGGCGCATGCCCGATGCCGGGATATGGGAACTGCCCGAGTACGAGCACTACACGATGTCCAAGATCAGCTGCTGGCAGGCGCTGGCCCGCGCGGTGGAGCTTGCCGATGCGGGGCAATTGCCCACCACCTGCCGTGAACGCTGGTGCCGCGAACGCGACCGTATCGCCGCCTGGATCGAGGAGAATTGCTGGTCGCAGGAAAAGCAGGCGTTCGTGATGCATCCCGGCACCGATCGGCTGGATGCCTCGATCGCCCTTGCGGTGCGGTTCGGTTTCGACGGCCGCGAACGCCTTGCGGCCACGCTCGATGCGATCGACCGCGAGCTTGGCACCGGGCCATTCCATTACCGCTACAGCGGCATGGAAAAGGAGGAAGGCTGCTTCCTGGCCTGCTCGTTCTGGATGGCGGAAGCGCGGGCGTCGCTGGGCGACTGGGCAGGTGCCCGCGCCCGGCTGACCGCGCTTGTCGATGGGCTGGACCGGGGGGTGGGCATCTACCCCGAAATGGTCGACCCGAAGACCGGGGAATTCCTCGGCAACCTGCCGCAGGGCCTTACCCATCTGGCCCATATCATGGCGCAATCGGTGCTGGCGGAGGAACCACGGCCGGGCTGAGACGCTGCTTTTCCTGAACCCCATCAGGAGCATCTCATGACCGATCGCCTGTCGATGCAGGACCCCCGCGAGCAGTATCCCAAGCCGCCCTTCCCATCCCAGCCCCAGCCCGTCCCCGGCCTTGCCCGCAAGATGGAGCCGGTCCCCGATCACGGAGAGAGCAGCTACAAGGGCTCTGGCAAGCTGGCCGGCCGCAAGGCGCTCATCACCGGCGCCGATAGCGGCATCGGCCGTGCCGCCGCGATCGCTTATGCGCGCGAAGGCGCCGACGTCGCGATTTCCTATCTGCCGAGCGAGGCAGCGGATGCGGCGGAAGTCGTCAAGCTGATCGAAGCCGAAGGGCGCACCGCCGTCGATCTGCCTGGCGACGTCACCGACGAAGCATGGTGCCGCACGCTGGTCGATCAGGCGATAGCAGGGCTCGGCGGCCTCGACATTCTGGTGATCAACGCCGGCCACCAGCAGAGCCGCGAGGATATTTCAAAGGTCACGTCGAAAGACTTCGACGAGACGATGAAGACCAATCTCTACGCCCTGCACTGGATCGCACAGGCGGCGGTCCCGCACCTCAGCGCGGGCGCCTCTTTCATCACCACGGCATCGGTGCAGGCTTACGAGCCGTCGGCCATCCTGCTCGATTATGCGACGACCAAGGCTGGCATCGTCGCCTATACCAAGGCGCTGGCGAAACAGCTGATCGAGAAGGGCATCCGTGCGAACGTCGTTGCGCCGGGGCCGTTCTGGACGGCGCTGCAATCCTCGGGCGGCCAGCCTGACGAAGCGGTGCAGAAGTTCGGAACTCAGAGTGCGTTCGGGCGCCCGGGCCAGCCGATCGAGATTGCGCCGGTCTACGTGCTGCTCGCCAGCCAGGAGGGCAGCTACATTTCAGGCGAAGTCTACGGCGTGACGGGAGGCGCAGGCATCGCCTGATTGCCCTGACGCGCAGTAACGAAAAAGGCCCCTGCGAACACCGCAGGGGCCTTTTTCTTGTTTTGAAGGTTCGCCTCAGCTGAAGGCGGGTTTCGCAGCCTTCACCGGCTCCGGAATATCGACCAGTTTCAGGCGCTGTTCCTGCTCATCGGGATCAATGCGGCGATGGCGCTCCTGCGGCTCGATCTTGACCGCCCCGCCAAGCTTCAGGGCAGCGGCGATCGCCTCGATCACCAGCAGGTCGGCAAGTCCCTCCTCGCCATCGGGCTCTACGCTGCGGCCCTTCAGGATGCAGTCGGAAAAGTATTTCAGTTCGCCGCCGAACTGATCGGTGGCCTTGTAAACCTCGTGCTCGCGGTTCCCCGAACTCTTTCGGAACTGCTCAAGGCCTTGCCCGTATCCGAAAGCCGAATCCATGTGGATCGAGCCCTTGGTGCCGGCAATCGTCAGATTGTCGATCTGGTCGGTGAAGTAGCTCACGGTGAACTGCGCCAGCCGGTTGCCGGGCATCCTGAGGGTAACCGCGATCGTGTCGTCAAGTTCGCCAAGTCCCGCTTCCTCGTGGCGTACCGCGATGGCCGACACGACTTCCAGCGGCTCGGCGCCGAACAGGAAGCGGATCGCGTTGATCGGATAGGGCGCCATGTCGAAGAGCGGCCCTGCCTCGATACCGGAACGGCTGCGGTGGTTGGCGGGATCGACCATCTGCCCGAAGCACGACGTGAACGCAACGAGTTCGCCCAGTTCGCCCGCCCTGATCCGGCGGACCGCATCGAGATTGGCGGGCTCGAAATGTAGCCGGTAGGCGGTCATCAGCAGGGCATTGCCGCGTTCGGCCGCCGCGATCATCGCGCGGCATTTGTCGGCGCTGACCTCCAGCGGCTTTTCGCTCAGGACATGGATGCCCGCCTCGAGCGCCGGGATAGCGAATTCGGCATGGCGCCAGTTGGGCGTGCCGAGATAGACGGCGTCTATCTCGCCGGATGCCAGAAGCTGCGGAAATTCCTCGTATGAGTGGCGATGCTGCACGCCGTAACGTTCGCCCAGCGCGCCCAGCTTCTCGCGGTCCGAGGAGACGAGCGCGGTAATCTCGGAATTGCCGGTGTGCCTGACGCCAGGCATCAGCGCTTCCTGCGAGATGTCGCCAAGGCCGACGATGGCGTAGCGGATTTTCCTGCCGCCAAATCCGAGTGCGGATACAATGCTCATGGTGTCCTCCTCCTCAGATGGTCATGACCGAGCCGGAATCGACCCGCATGTTGCTGCCGTTGACGAAGCTGGCGCGCTCGGAGCACAAAAAGACGATCATGTCGGCGACCTCTTCGGGCTTGCCGCGCCGCTTGAGCGCCATTCCGGGGCGCTCTTCGTCGAGGAAGCTGCGGATCGCCTCATCGACGTCGACACCCTTTTCCTTTGCCCGCTTTTCCATCATCTTGTCGGTCATCGGCGTTTCGATGAATGCGGGCGAAACGGTGTTCACCAGAACGTTGTCGCAGCCGTAGGCCTTGGACAGGCCCTTCGCGAGATTGATGATACCGGCCTTTGACGCGCAATAGGCCAGCTCGTCGACATAAGGCTGCACGCCGTCTTCCGAGCCAATCAGCACCACCCGCCCCCACTTTGCCGCGCGCATCGCCGGAATGGCCTCCCGCGCCACGCGTACTGCGCCCATGAGATTGATGTTGAGCGTTTCGAGCCAGCCGTCGTCATCGACATCGATGAAATCGCCAGTCGCACCGGTCACACCGGCGGCATTGACGAGGATATCGGGATCACCGAGCGCGGTGCGCACCTTCGCGTAAAGTTCGGTAACGCTGTTCCGATCGGTGACATCCGCCTCCACGGCGATCACCTCGCCCAGCGGTTCGAGTTCGGCGAGCGTCTCGTGCAGGTTGCCGCCGGGCTGGTCGCTGATCGCAACTCGAACGCCTTCACTCAGCAGGCGTCGCGCCGTCTCCTTGCCGATGCCGCTGTCCGCGCCGGTGATTAGCGCAATGCGCCCTTCGATATCGAGCTTCATCGTATCGATCTTCCTCTTCGTCGGATGTCTGAGATGTTTCTGATTAAAGGGCTGTCGGCACGGCGAAGTTCCCTGGAACCGCATCGTCTGCCCACGACTTGCCTCACCATTCACCGCAAGCAAGGATGCAGGATGGACGCCGAAGCCCGTGACGTGCTGGACTATCTCGCGCGGCTCGCGCCTGCGGCCGAAGGGACGCCGGACGATGCACGCTGGCTGGAGAATTTCCGCTACCAGACGCGGCTCCTCGCGGGCCTCGACGCTCCGCCGATGGAACTTCATTCGGTATCGCATGTCGTCGTGCCCCGGACCTCAACGCCCGCGCTTGCGATCCGGCTGTATCGTCCGCACCCTGGCCGCTTGCCGCTGCTGCTGCACATGCACGGCGGCGGCGCCATCGCCGGGTCCGTCGATGGCCACGACGCCGCCTTGCGGATGCTGGCCAGCCGCACCGGCTGGCTGGTCGCCGCGCCGCTCTACCGGCGAGCGCCCGAGCACAGGTTCCCGGCGCAGCTCGAGGACGGCTGGCGCGCGCTCGGCCATTTGCGCGATCAGGCGGACACCTTGAACATCGATGCGTCCACCATCGTCATCTCGGGTGACAGCATCGGCGGGACGCTCGCGAACGCCCTGGCGATGCGCGGCCGCGATGCCGTCCGGGAGACCGGGAGCCCCGCCATCGCGGGGCAGATCCTGCTCTATCCCAATACCGATCTGAGGCGCGATGCCGACTATCCCTCACGCACGCGCGAGAACGGCCACATCATCGCGCTCGAGGATCTCGAACGGCAGATCGACCTGTACCTGTCACGCGAAAGCGATCGTCACGATCCGATTGTCTCGCCAGTCCTTGCCGATCCGGCGCGTCTGCCTTCAACTCTGCTGGTGACATGCGGGGCGGATCCCCTTTGCGACGAGGGCGACGCTTATGGCCACCTGCTGGCCAGCGCCGGGGTCCCGGTACGCCATGATCACTTCGCCGGCATGATCCACGCATTCATGCAAACGGGCGGCCACACACGTGCGACCGCCCGGCTCTTCGATTGCATTGCAAATTGGCTGCAGCGCTTCGCGCCTTCACCCTAAGTCTTCAGGCGGATGCCGGCATGTCCCATCTGGCTTCCACCTCCAGAGCTTCGACATCGCACTGACAGGTAAGCAGTGCCTGCTCCTTGCCGTCCTCCCGGAAGAAGACAGCGAACGCGCCTTCATCGACATCGCCCTCGATCCGGCGATCCTTGGCCGAAGCGGCATGGCCGACATAGCGAAGACTGGTATCGTAATGCCCGGACCAGAAGAACGGGGTGTCTCCGAACCCTTCCTCGACCTTGCCCAGCAGCAGCCGCGCAAGGTACTGGCCCTGCCTCTGCGCATGGACCCAATGCTCGACTCGGATCGGGTGGCCCAGTCGCGGATCGGGATAGGAGGCAATGTCACCGATCGCGAAGACGCCGTCAGCGGAAGTCGCAAGCGTGGCATCGACCCTGACCCCGCCACCTTCCTCGTTGGTGGCGAGCGCGATCCCGGCAGCTTCGGCAAGTTCGACGCGCGGCTTCACGCCGGCACCGATGACCAGGAGGTCGGCATCGACCGTCGATCCATCGTCAAGGGTTAAGGCCTTGCCATCATAGCTTTCGATCGTTCTCCCAAGTCGGAACGCAACGCCCTTGTCTTCATGCAGGCCCCGAACGAAGCGCCCGACCTCCTCGCCGAGCACTCCGGCAAGCGGAACATCGTCCTTCGCAATGACGGTCACGGGAAGCTTGCGCTGGCGCAGCGACGCGGCGACTTCAAGGCCGATGAAACTGGCCCCCATGACCGCCACGCTCTTCGCTTTTTCTGCGGCCTCGATGAGGGCGTCGGCATCGGCAAGCGTACGAAGAAAACGGACGCTGTCGCGATCGAAGCCGTCGATGTCAGGGACGATCGGCTCAGCCCCTGTTGCGAGGATGAGCGTCTCGTAGGCCACGCGCTGCCCGTCAGCCGTGGACAGGGTCCTCGCCCGGGTGTCGATGGCCGTCACCTCAGTTCCGGTACGCACCTCCACCGAGGCAGCCCCCTGCCCGGCGCCGGAAGGGAGCATGCATTCGTCACGCTTCTTCTTTCCGGCAAGATACTGCTTGGAGCAGAACGTGCGATCGTACGGGACATCGGAATCGGCGCTGAGGATCAGCACGCGGTCCCCCTGCCCGGCCCGCTCGAGAACGTCGGCGCAGGCATGACCTGCCGCCCCGCCGCCCACGATGATGATGCGGCGCTGATCCGGCATAGCTTTCAGGCTTGCCTGCGTATTCGCATCGGCCCTGCCGGTGACGCGGATCACTCCGCCCTCTTCGGTCACCGCAAAACACGAAAGCGGCTCGATCGCAGGCGCGCCCACCGCCTCGCCGGTTTCGGCCGAGAAGCGCGCGTGGTGCCATGGGCACCGAAGCTCTCCTGCCGCAATGATGCCCTGTTCCAGCCCGGCTCCCAGATGCGTGCATTCGCCCGATAGAGCGCGCACCCTGTCGCCTTGCCGGACGAGGACGACGGGCTTGCCGTCGAACTCGCCCGCAAGAATCATGTCCGGCTTCAGGTCGCTGCTCGCGATGCCTGCGGCAAAATCCGGCTTGGTATCCGCCATGATGCTCAAGCCTTCAGGAAAGGGCGACCTTCATGGGCCACAAGGAGGTCGTGCATGTCGGACGCATGCTCTTCCTCGTCCGCGAGAATGTGCTCGAGCATGATGCGCGTCGTCGGGTCGTTGTCGCCGAAGTAGCGGATCAGTTCCTGATAGTGCTCGATGACGAGGCGCTCGGCGATCAGGTCCTGCTTGATCATCTCGATCAGATTTCCCGGCTCGCCGTATTCGGTGGCCGAACGGGTGGCGAGGTCCTTGGGATCGAAGTCGGGAACGCCGCCCAGCTGGTCGATGCGGTTGGCCGCCATCAGCGCGTGACCATGTTCGCTCTTGGCATGCTCCTCGAATTCCGCAGCGACGCTCTTGGACGTGATGCCGTCCGCGGCGATCGCGTGCATCTGGTAGCGCAGCGTGCAGACGATCTCGGTCGCGACCACTGTCTGCAGAAGTTCGATCGTCTTGTCGACGTCGCCCTGATAGCTGGGCATCACCGCGCCGTCCCCGAGCGACTTGCGCGCGCGTTCACGAAGGGTCTGGACGTCGGTGAGAAAGGCGCTTCGGTCCTGGGTCTGGGTCGCCATGGTGATCTCCTGTGATGGGGGGTTTCACCCTTAAGGCTGTCGGCGGTCCATGGGTTCCGCGCGAACGACTCGCAGAAACGGAAGGCGCCTGTTCGCCGACAGCAACAGACGCGAAACAGTTCCCGGCGTTTGCGCGGCGTTTTCCCGGGATTGCGACAAACCGGCGAACTCTTTGCGAACGCGCGACGTTACATCTCCCGACTGCAGCATGAGGGGCCAATGAACACAGCTGACACATCCATTTCCGACCAGCACGGAGCCGATGCGAAGACGCCGGCGCAGTACGGCGCCGCGGCATGGAAGGATATCGCGAGGCGTGTCTGGACAAACAGCGGCCGGCACGATCTCAATCTGCTTTCCGCGGCGGTCGCTTTCTATGCGTTCCTGTCATTCGTGCCACTGCTTGGTGCAGTCGTGATGACCTATGGGCTGATCGCCGATCCGGCCACGGTCGCCAAGCACATGGCGACGATCATCGACCTCGTTCCTGCCGACGCCGCCCACCTCATCTACGACCAGCTCACGAGCCTCACCCTGGCGGCGGCCGACAAGAAGGGGCTTGGCCTTGCAGTTGCGCTCCTCATCTCGATCTACGGCGCTTCAAGAGCATCGGGCGCCATGATCGGATCGCTGAACATCGTATACGAGCAGCAGGATCACCGCTCGTTCGTGCGCGGCACCATTCTTGCCCTCGCACTTGCCGCATCGGCGGTCGTGGTCGGCATCGTCGGGCTGGTTGCGGCCTCGATGCTCAGCCTCGCGGGCGACCTCATCGCCGATCTCGGCCCGATCGGCGCCCCGCTGATCCAGGCAGCGACCTTGGTCGTCGCCGCGGGCCTGTGCAGCATCGCCATCGGCGGGATGTACCGCTTTGCGCCAGACCGCGCCGATGCGCGCTGGCAGTGGCTGACCACCGGGTCCCTGATGGCGACAGCGCTATGGCTGGTCGCCACCGTCGGCTTTGGTCTCTATGCCTCGTCGCTGGGCAATTACGACACCACTTACGGTTCGCTGGGCGCCGTGGTCGTGCTGCTGATGTGGCTTTATGTCTCGGCCTATGCGGTGCTGCTTGGCGGTTTGGTCAATGCCGAGACGGAACGACAGACCGCCCGCGACACGACCACAGGCCCGGAACTGCCAATCGGCTCACGCGGGGCAACGATGGCAGACACCAGCGCCGCGCTGTCACCGAACGAGAACTGAGAGGGGTTACAGGTCGAAACCGGGGCGCGCTTCACGAAGCCCGCTGCGAGCCTGCGCCGGAACGCTCGGCCCCTCCGGTGGTTGGCTCCTGCATGCCCAGAAAGAATTGCCAGCGTCCCGACCTGCATTTCACCCGCTCGGAACGCGCGTCGTTGCCAGCCTGCCCGGCGTATCGCCAGACTCCCTCATGGCGATAAGGCCGCGCATCGCCGTGCGCGAACATGCCCGCGCCGGCACATCACCGATCTCGCGGGCCTTCTTGAAGAGGGTGGCGCCGCTTTTCGCTGGCAAGGAGATTTCCGGCGGGCCGATGCTGCTGGCAACGTTCGTCGCCCTTGTCCTGAGCAGTTCACCTCTCGCGTCAGGCTGGGAGGATTTCTGGGGCCTCTCGCTGGAGATCAGTCTGGGCTCGCATTCCCTCTCTCACTCGCTGGCAGAGTGGATCGACCACGCGCTCCTGCCTCTGTTCTTCGTCATCATCGGCACGGACATGAAACGCGAGATCGTCACGGGCGAACTCTCGCGCTGGCGTTCGGCCGCTTTTCCGCTGCTGGGGGCAATCGGCGGCATGGTGGTGCCGGTGGGACTCTTCCTGGTCATTGCCGGACAAGGCCCGGAAGCGGCGGGATGGGGAGCGGTCGTCGTCACCGACACTGCTTTCGGCCTCGCCCTGCTGGCAATCTTCTCCGACCGGTTCCCAGCCGGTCTTCGTGCCCTTCTGCTGGCGTTTGCCGCCATAGACGACGTCGGCGGACTGCTGGTCATCGCCGGCGCCTATACCCGGCACATCGAAATCGTCGGCCTCGTCGTGGCGGCAGTATCGTTCGGCGTCATGCTGCTGCTGCGCAAGCTGCGCTGGTTTTCCTCCTTCCCTTACGTGTTGCTGTCGATAGCAACCTGGGGCGGGATATTCGCATCCGGCATTCATGCCACGATTGCCGGCGTCGTCATCGGTTTCGTCGCACCGGTCCGCCCGAGGCTGGACAAGGATGCCTTTTCACGCGGAGTGCAACGCAAGGTCGATGATTTCCAGGATGCCTACCGGCAGCTGCGCCAGGCCGATGGCGACGATCGCATAGACCGCGCTGCCCATCATGAGGTTGAGGCCCACCTTGGATACCTCGACGAGATGACGGCGGCTACAGAAGTCACCGGCGATCGTCTCGTCGGGGTCCTGACCCCCTGGGTCAGCTATTTCGTCCTGCCGCTGTTTGTACTGAGCAATGTCCATGTGGCAATCACCCCTGATGCTCTTGCCGGCGCAGTGGCATCGCCCCTCGCCCCGGCGGTCGTCGCCGCTCTGGTTCTTGGCAAACCGATCGGCTTTCTGTTTGCTTCGTGGCTTGGAACCCGGACCGGAATTGCCCGTCTGCCGAGCGGCGTGACATGGCGCATGGTTCTCGCAATGAGCAGCCTTGCCGGTATCGGTTTCACGATATCCCTGTTCATAGCCGACCTTGCATTCGCGGACAGTAGACTGGTCGAGCAGGCATCGCTCGGGACGTTGGCTGCGTCGGCAGTGGCTGGTCTTGCAGGCTATGTCTTCCTTCGGTTTGCAGGTGATCGCCCGAAGATGTGATCCGAAAAAATGGCGCTGAATTCGCCGCTGCCAGCAATCTTCGGCCGTAAAAAATCGGCCGACCGGCGCGCATGCCCGGAATGAGAGCCGCAGCCCGAGGCCGAGGTCCGCTGCGGGCACCGACGATGCGAGTAGCCAATGCGACGGATGCCACGATGAAGTCGTCCGGCAGTGGATCGATACCTGAGCCTTGCGTGTTTGGCCTTCATGCAGCGCGAAGGCAATCGCGCGCCGGATTGAAGCAAAGGAGAGCATCGATGAACCGCGATGAACGCAATCCCGAAAATCGTCAGTCAGGTGGCTATCGCAATCAGGCCAGTTCCTGGGACATGCCGCGTCAGGCCAGTCAGTGGCAGGACGAGCGCAGTCGGCAGGCTGGCGGAATGGACGATGCCACCGAAGAATCTCGAAGCGCCTATGTTCCGCGTCGGGGTGAAGGCCGCGCCCGCAATCTTGGCGATCGCTACGAAAGCGATTCGGCGAGTTCCCGTTATGAAGAAGCCTCGCGCGGCACCTTTGGACGCGACCCGCGTCTCGAGGGGCGTTACGGATATGGCCGGGACGAAAATATCCGGCGCGCATCCTCGCCGCGCAGAAACGACTATCCAGTACATGATTTCGATGCGAGTGGGGGCAACGACTATTCCAGCTTCACCAGCGAGGATTACGGCGGCCGCGATTTCTCGGCAAATCGCGGCGCGTTGAGTGGAGGAGCGCACCCCAGCAACAGCTATCGGCCAAGCTGGGGACCGGGTAGCTGGTCCAGCCGGCACCACGATGATGACTACGGCGCATGGCGTGCCGAAGGCGAAAAGCGCGGGTTCCTGGAAAGGGCCGGAGACGAGGTGGCCAGCTGGTTCGGCGACAAGGATGCGTCGCGTCGCCGTGACATGGACCACCGGGGACGCGGCCCATCGGATTATACCCGCTCGGACGAGCGAATTCGCGAGGATGTCAATGATGCCTTGACGCAGGACTGGCGGCTCGATGCAAGCCATGTCCGGGTTGTGGTGAAGGAGGCCGAGGCGACACTCGACGGCACTGTGTCCACACGGCAGGACAAGCGCCGCGCTGAAGATCTCGCGGAAAACGTGTGGGGCGTCAGCCACGTCCAGAACAATCTTCGCGTGACCGGGTCTACTGTGCGG
Source organism: Sphingomonas sp. LH128 (assembly GCF_000293195.2). Taxonomy (NCBI): domain Bacteria; kingdom Pseudomonadati; phylum Pseudomonadota; class Alphaproteobacteria; order Sphingomonadales; family Sphingomonadaceae; genus Sphingomonas; species Sphingomonas sp. LH128. Next base: position 14,503 of record NZ_ALVC01000013.1, on the reverse strand, counting down.
CACGACCAGTCGGCCGTTGATGGCATTCCGACTACACCTTCGTCAGCAGCCACGCGGCCGACCACGACATCCTGACGGCGGAAAAATGCCAGGGGATGGAGGGGAGCCTGATGGCTCCCCTCCTTTCAAAGTCCGAAGGTGCGCGGGAGGCTCCCGGGCGGTTCGTCCAAGGGTGCGGCATTATTCCTCCTCTCTGTGCTCAAGATTGCGCTGAAGGCCGCTTTGCACGCGATCCCGGCGGTATGCTGCATCATCGGCCTTGCCCTTCCCACGCCGGTCCGGGTCCATTCCGACGCCCCCGGTTGCTCCCGCGTTCGGACCAGGGTTGAGGCGCTCCTCTTCCAGCGAGCGTACGCCTTCGGGAACCTTGTCTTCGGGTTTCATGGCAGGATCATTTCTCGGCACGGGCAGTCTCCTTTGCTTTCCTGATTGAAGTGACTGCATCCCGCCCGCGTTTCGAGTAAAGGCGCCCCCGCAGGCCAGCGCGTGTTGTCGCCACGACAGGCTGCAGTTCCGGCACGCCGACCGACCCTCCACGCGGGAGCAAAGCGGATCGCACCGGCGTTCGCATGTGCAGATATGGACCCGCAGAGGAAGACGACAGTCTTGACAATTTTTGATGCCGGGAAGCTAGAAAATCCCGTTCCAGCCCATCTGCTTGCGGCGATCAGCATCCTGGAACGTGCACCGCGTGCAGATACTTCGCACCTGCGCCAAGGAATATTGCCGTTGGTCGGCTCGGCCAAGGGCCACCCCAAACCCCCGTTGACCATGCCGCCGCGTCAATTCGGCGCATAGGTTGAATAATGGAGAACCCCCATCCGGACGTCGGATGCCGAGCCATACCCTTACATGGTGCAAGCGTTCCGACGCCTTGGGCACGACAATCTCTGCCCATCGTCACACCGGCGACGCCGTCCAGCGAGCCGCATCCGGTGCGGCTCGCTGTACGGTACTTCAGTTTGAGTGGCTCGTGTCCCGGATCGACCTGGCTGATCCCATGCCCGCAGCCTTGGACGCACCGCCCAGCTTGCTGCGGACGCCCTCCTCGACCTTCCTGCCGGTTTCGGCGTCGATGTTGCGCCAATATTCGAAGGCGCGCTGCAGCACCTTCTCGCTGACGCCGTCGCACAGGTGGCTAACCACGTTCTCGACGAGACGCCCTCGCGCGGCATCGTCCATCACCTCGCGCACCAGCGTTCCGGCCTGGCTCCAGTCATCGTCGTCGGCGCGAAGGGTGTAGGCCTCGCGCACCATCTCGCCATCGGCCTGCCAGATGCCCGCCTCGTACGGGTCGCGCTCGGCTGCCGGGCCGCCGTAGCTGTTGGGGGCATAGACGGGATCTGTCGCCTTCTCGATCCGCATCGCGCCAGCGGTCGAATAGCTGTGCACCGGCGCGACCGGCCGATTGACCGGGATCTGCTTGTAATTGACCCCAAGCCTGGCCCGGTGGGCGTCGGCATAGGAGAAGCCGCGCGCCAGCAGCATCTTGTCGGGCGAGAGGCCGACGCCGGGCACCATGTTGTTCGGCTCGAAGGCAAGCTGTTCGATTTCGCTGTGGAAGTCGGTGGGATTGCGCGTCAGCGTCAGCTTGCCGACCTCGATCAGGGGATAGTCGGCATGGGGCCAGATCTTGGTGAGGTCGAACGGATTGATGCGGTAGGTCTTGGCGTCCTCGTAAGGCATCACCTGCCAGAAGAGCGTCCAACTGGGATGTTCGCCCTGATCGATGGCGTTGAACAGGTCGCGGCGGTGGAAGTCGCCGTCCTTGCCCGCCATCGTATCGGCGTCGGCCTGGCTGAAGTAGGCGTTGCCGTCGCCCAGGTCGGTCTTGAAGTGGAACTTGACCCAGAACTTTTCGCCCTTAGCGCTCACCAGCGAATAGGTATGGCTGGAGTAACCGTTCATCTCGCGCCAGGTCTTGGGGATGCCGCGATCGCCCATCAGGTAGGTCACCTGATGCGCGCTTTCAGGCGAGAGCGTCCAGAAGTCCCACTGCATGTCGTGATCGCGCAGGCCATTGTCGGCGCGGCGCTTCTGCGAGCGGATGAAGTGCTGGAACTTCATCGGGTCGCGGATGAAGAAGATCGGCGTGTTGTTGCCGACCATGTCGAAGTTGCCCTCTTCGGTGTAGAACTTGACCGAGAAGCCGCGCGGATCGCGCCAGGTGTCGGGGCTACCGCTCTCACCCGCGATCGTGGAGAATCGGATGGCGGTGTCGACCTTGGCACCCGGCTGGAACAACTTTGCCTTGGTGTAGGCGGTGACATCCCCGGTGGTCTCGAAGTGGCCGAAAGCGCCGCTGCCCTTGGCGTGGGGCTGGCGTTCCGGGATCCTCTCGCGATTGAAGTTGGCCATCTGCTCGATCAGGTAATGATCGTTGAGGACGATCGGGCCGTCTCGGCCGATAGTCAGCGAATGCTCGTCGCTCTGGATGGGAATGCCGGCATCGTTGGTGGTGCGCGGGGTGGACCGGTCTGTCATGGGAGCCTCTGGCTTTCTGAGTGGATGCTATCGCTACCCATGAGCCTCCCAGAGGTTCCCCAGTCGTTTTGGATCAGACCGCCACCTTGCGCAAAGACTGCTCGATCTCGCCGCCGCAATAGGAGCTGCCATATTCGTCCCGCGCCTGCTCGGCGAGACGCTTTAGTCGAGGCATCTCGGTCATGCGTCGCACCAGCGCGGCAACGTTCGGAGCTGCATCGCGGAGCAATGCCTCGATCGCGGGGAAGCGCTCCGTCATCGTCGACCACAGGACCGCGCTGACGATGTCCGCCACGCCCGGCGTGGCGGTGCCCAGCAGGGTTCCCTCCTCGTGCCTGAGCCCGCACCGAATGCCGGTCGCCTCCCAGATTTCCATCCAGCGCCTGAGACGCGGCACGAAGTCCCGCCAAGTTTCCTCCGTCCACATCTGCCGCCCCCCATTCAGCGTGATTTCGTCGAGCACATCGTTGGCGTCGTTGACGACCTTGAGCGTCCGCGCCCGTCCTTCGATCGAAGGGGGCACGAGATCCAGCTTCTCGCCCAGATAGCACGCGATCGCAGGCATTTCGGAGAGCGCAAACCCGCTCGCGTTGTCGACCAGGACGGGAGGCCCCATGAACGGGGTCGACTGCTCGGCGGGTGAACTCGCCATGAGCTGGCCGATCTCATCGCTGTCATGCTCGGTCCAGGTCTTCCCGGCGGAAGCGAGGATGCCGCGGATGAGCTGGCCGCGAAAGGGCACTGGCCAGTAGTAGAGGTCGAAGTCGGTCATCGCTTTCTCCTGCAGCATGAAGACCTCTCAATGCGCTGCGGCATGCCCGGTTTCGTGACAGCGACGAGCCGCCCTCGCCAGCGGTCACCCCGCCTTTGCCAGTGCAGAACCCTGTGCCCGTTCAAGGGTTATAGGCAGCAAAGGAACCTGCATCATGGCAACCCACGAAGCCCGCCTGATCGGTATTACGATCGACTGCCCATTTGAGGCGGCCTATGCCTTCGCTCACGTGCCGGAAAATTTCCCCGAATGGGCTGCGGGCATGTCGTCGTCGCTCCACCGGGACGGCGATGAATGGCGGGCTGACACGCCCGCCGGTGAAGCGAGGGTCCGGTTCACCCCGCCCAACGATTTCGGCGTTCTCGATCACTGGGTCATGCTGCCCGGCAAGCCGGTCATACATATCCCGCTGCGGCTGATCGAGAACGGGACAGGGACGCAGGCGGTCTTCACCCTCTATCGCCAACCGGACATGTGCGACGATGATTTTATTCGTGATGCCGCCATGGTCTGCCAGGATCTCGAGAACCTCAAGGCACTTCTGGAACGTAGTCAGCCGGACAGGGATGCTCCATGACGAACGAGCCACGTAGCGAAGAAACGGAGCAGCCGGACAAGGCACTCGATGCGTCCGAGGCCCGGGGTGTCGAGGAGCGCAAGGCCGGCTCCTCCAAGATCGTTCACGAGGTCGTGCGTTTGCAGGGAGAAGAGGAGCTCGCACGGCCCACCCTCGCCCTGACCCTGTCGGGTATCGCCGCAGGCCTTGCGATCGCTCTCTCCCTGCTGTGCGAGCTGTTCCTGCGCAGCCACCTGCCCGATACCGACTGGGCGCCGCTGATCTATTTCCTCGGCTATCCGATCGGCTATGTGATCGTGGTGATGGGCCGGCTGCAGCTCTTCACCGAAAGTACGGTGACGGCGGTGCTGCCGATCGCGACATCGCCTTCGCTGGGCAATTTCGGCCGCCTTGCCAGGCTCTGGGCCTGCGTGCTCGTGGGCAATCTGATCGGCGTCACGCTGGTGAGCGCGCTCATGGCCGGCGAAATCATCGTCACGCATGAGCAGCGAATGGTGGCCCTCGACATTCTGGGCAAGCTCGAACTCCAGCACTGGACCCGCACGCTGACGCTGGGGATACCTGCCGGCTTCATCATGGCGGCGGTCGCCTGGGTGCTGCCCAATGCCCGGGGCAGCGAATTCTGGGTCGTATTCGTGCTGACCTACGTGATCGCGCTCGGCGGCTTTGCACATGTCGTGACCGGATCGTCGCAGGCGAGCTTCCTGTGGCTCAGCGGCCGCATCAATTTCGGTGAAGCCTGGCTCGAATTCACCCTGCCGGCGCTGATCGGCAATATCGTCGGCGGCACCGGCCTGTTCGCGGTGCTGGCACATGGCCAGATGCGCAGCGATCTTGGCGCGGACGATCCGCATCCGAACCGAACCACCCAAGTTGACCGCATGGATCAGCACAAGAGAGGACCTGTCCCATGAAGCTCTACTATGCGCCGGGCGCTTGCAGCCTTGCCGACCATATCGCCATGGCCGAAGCCGGCTTGCCGTACACGCTGGAAAAGGTCGACCTGGAGGAAAAGCGCACCGAGACCGGCAGCGACTACACCACCATAAATCCCAAGGGCTACGTTCCCGCGCTTGCCCTCGGCGATGGCACCATCCTCACTGAAAACATCGCCATTCTCAGCTATCTTGCGGACCAATCCGAGAAGATCGCGGCGTCACCGGATAACCGCTGGAAATTGCTGGAGACGATCGCCTTCATCTCGACCGAAGTGCACAAGGGCTTCAAGCCGTTCTTCATGCCCGACAGCACCGATGAAGCGAAGAAGGCAGCAGGAGACAATCTGGCCAGGCGCTTCGCCTACCTCGAGACGCAGCTGGCTGAACGCGACTACATCGTCAGCGACAGCTTCACGTCGGCAGACTGCTACCTCTTCGTCATGCTGATGTGGGCGCAGAAAAAGGCCAGGCTGCCTCTGCCGGATGCCCTCACCCGCTATTTTGACCGCCTGACCCAGCGCCCGTCGATACGCCAAGCTCTGTCAGAGGAGGGTCTGGACTAGCTCGCCCTCAGGCCCCTGCGAGAAACCCGTCGTCGCGCTCCATGCCGACGGGCCCGCCGGTCCGCGAACAGATCTCGCGCAGCGCGGGCTTGAGACCTTCCTCGAATGTGGGGTGATAGAACGGAAGGGGCAGTATATCGCTCGCCGTCAGGCCCCGGTCGATCGCCATGACGAGGAGATGCGCCATGTGCTCGGCCGCCGGCGTCGCCAGCACGGCACCGATCAGTTTCCCGTTCGCCGAACCGGCATGGAGGCGTGGCAGTCCCCGGCTCACACCTTCGACCTTTGCCCGCCCCTGATCCTCGTAGGACGCGCTTGCGATCACGCTGTCCTTTCCATCAAGCTCGCCGATGTTCGCCAAGGGAGGATCGGTGAACATGATCGAGAAAGGGACCATGCGCCGGCCGGTTATCATTTCCGGGAAACAGGCGGCATTGCGCCCCGCGAGCGTCCCTTCCGCCTGCGCCTCGTGCAGCACGGGACGCGAATGGTCTGCATCGCCGGCCATGAAGATCGGCGCATCGCCGCACTGCGGCGTCGCAGGAGATATTTGCCGTAGGGGGATGATCCCTCTGTTGCCAGTCTCCTCCCCAAACACCATGCCGAGAGTCTGTTCCCGCACCCGCCTGTCTTCAGCAGTGGGGCCGGCCAAATGGCCAGTCGATGATATGTCCTGCCCACAGGAGAGCCCAGATCAGCATGGGCTGGAAAGCCAGTCTGGGGCCATGATACCACCAGGAAAGGTGAACGCCCGCGACCGGAATGTCATGCAGCGCGTGATTGAAGTTCGCCGGCCACACGCACAAGGCATAAGCCGCCAATGCTATGGAGGCGCCCCGATACGCCCTCGGTGACCAGCGCTTCGGAACGAGCAGACCTGCGGCGCCGGCGATTTCGCACCATCCCGTTGCCCATACCACGAAGTCCGGTAGGGGCACCCAGCGCGGTGTGATCGCCGCAAACCCGTCCGGGGCGGGAATGTGTTTGTATCCGGCAAAAACAAGGCAAGCGCGAACAGGCATCGCAGCAAGCTTCGCACGAGCGGAAATAGCCAGGGCGAAGTCGCTTCGCAAATATGCTGGTTCATGATCATTCTCATTTCGCGGGAACGCTGGCCTGCAGCATTTGCCGTCCATCCTCGCAGTGTGTACAAAAATGACCACATGACTATGATTTAATTGAAAATTCCCCTTCAATTCGATGTCGATCATCCCCAAGTGTTGGCCATGGCCCAGCATGATATCATAATGAATCGCAGGGCGATGATGCTTGCCGGTGCCGCAGTTGCGGTCGCTTCATGCTCGCGCTCCTCTTCGCCCCTGCGATCGACGTCGCCGCTTGCCGCTCCGGTACTTCCGAAGTCCGCAGGCCCTGCCAGCGTTCCGGCAATGGTGCGCAATGACGGACCGCGCGCAGCGTTCTCGACCGTCGACCCAACGCTTCTGCGCAAGGCTCTTGCGTCCCTTGATCGGCATGGCGAGCGGATCAGGCAGCGCGACCGGATCGCGATCGTGGACTTTTCCGCGCCGTCGTCGGACGCGCGAATGCATTTTCTCGACGTGGAAGACGGCAAGGCCATTCGCCTGCTCGTCGCGCATGGATCGGGTTCCGATCCGCATCACACCGGATACCTTGAACGCTTCTCCAACGCGTTCGGATCGAACGCATCAAGCGAAGGGGCATATCTGACCGATGACTACTACGTCGGCAAACATGGCCGTTCGCAGCGGCTGATCGGGCTCGACGCCACCAACAACAATGCGCTTGAACGCGCCGTCGTCGTGCACAGCGCGTGGTACGCAAATGACGACATGATCAAGGCGCATGGCAAGCTCGGCCGCAGTCAGGGTTGCTTCGCGGTGGGGGAGAACAAGCTCGATGACGTCTTCTCGTTCCTCGGCAAGGGGCGGATGATCTTCGCGGCAAGAAGCTGAATCCGGGCCTAAAAATCAGACGGTGAGCAACGTCCAGCATGCCTGTCGGTTATACCTGGGGTCATCCAAGGAGATCCATGTGCGCAATCGGTTGATCGTTTCCCCGTTGCTTGCCGTGACTGTTGCACTCACAGCGTGCGGGTCCGGCTCCGAGACGCCCGACGCGCCTGCGCCGGCCGTGAGCATCACTGAAGTTCATTGGAACGACGCGGCGGTGCGCGACCTGCGCGCTGCGATTGACAGCCGGGCAACGCATGGCCTCGATCACATGAATTTCTCGCTCGATGGCCGCCCCGGCAATGCAGAAGGCGATCGCGCGCTGACGGAAAGTGCGTTGCGCTACGCATCGGCGCTGGCGCGCGGTGCCAGCGACCCTAAGAAGCTTTATGATATCTATTCCGTGCCGAGACCTGATCCGAACCTCCTGCCCGGCCTTGCCAAAGCTTTGAAGGGCGGTGACCTCAAGGACTGGCTGGACGGTCTCGCACCCCGGGATGACGGCTACCAGCGCCTTTCGAAAGCCTACCTCTCCCTTCGTGGCAGCAGGGATGCCCTCGCCCCGGCCATCGCACAGGACAGCGAGCCGCTGAAGCCCGGCGACAGCGATCGGCGCGTGCCGCAAATCGCCCGCCAGCTCGCGGCCTCCGACTATCTTGATGGCAAAGATGCGCAAGGTGACCGCTATTCCCCGGCCATGATGAAGGCCGTGCAGCGCATGCAGGCGGACTACGGCATCAAGCCCGACGGCGTCATCGGCAAGGATGCGCTGGAAATCCTCAACCTCTCCGATGCGGACAAGGCACGTGCGATTGCGGTCGCGATGGAGCGCATGCGCTGGCTGCAGCGCGATCCGCCCAAGACCCGCATCGACGTCAATGTCGCTGCGGGGCGCCTGACCTATTGGCGCGACGGCAAGATGGTCGATACGCGCAAGGTCGTCGTCGGGAAGCCGGAGAACCAGACCCCGCAGCTGGGTTCGCCGATCTATCGTCTCGTCGCCAATCCGACCTGGACTGTCCCGCGCTCGATCCAGAGCAAGGAGATCGCCGGCAAGGGCAGCGCCTATCTGCGCCGCAACAACATGGCGTGGAAGGACGGCTGGGTGGTACAGCAGCCCGGCCCCAGGAACTCGCTGGGCCTCGTCAAGTTCGACATGAAGAACGAGCATCAGATCTACCTGCACGACACTCCCGCCAAGCAGCTGTTCCAGGAAGTGCAGCGCCAGCGCAGCCACGGCTGCGTGCGCGTGGAGGATGCCATGGGCTTTGCGGAAATGCTGGCGAGGGACGAAGGTGTGCTCGACGAGTGGCACCGTGCCCGCGCCACCGGCAAGGAAACCTTCGTGCCGCTGCCACGCGAAATTCCAGTTCGTCTTCTCTATGACACAGTCCTTTTCGGCGAAGATGGTGAGCCGGTCATCCGCTCCGACCCCTATGGTCGCAACGAGAGCGTGGCGACCGCACTGGGCTTCGCGGCAGGAACCAGTCACCCGTTGCACGCCAATGGCGGCGACGTCGGGCCGTAAGGCAGGGATCGGACCCATCGGCAACTCTTCGCCGATCGGCGCATTTGCTGTTCTTACTTTCCTGACAAAGCGTTGAAGGAATTCGACCTGCCCTCAGCCAATCCCAGCGCAGCGCCGATCGCGCTGCACCCGCTTCATGCGATCCTGCTCGCTTTTCCGGTGTCGATGTTCCCGGGCGCTCTGCTGGCGGACATCACCTATCTCAACAGCTCGGAAATGCAGTGGTCGAACTTTGCATCCTGGCTGATCGCCGGAGCGCTGGTGTTTACCGGCCTTGCCCTGGCCTGGGCGTTGATCGGCATGCTTGCGCGCCGGGCGGGAAGAGGTTGGCTCTGTGCGATCCTGGCGCTGCTATTCGTCGTCGGCCTCGTCAATGCGTTCCAGCATAGCCATGACGGGTGGAGTTCGGTCGGCACGACCGGTCTTGCCCTCTCCGTCATTTCCACGGTGCTGGCGCTGGCAGCGGGATGGATTGGCTACACCGTTTCCCGCGAGGTGCGAGCATGAACCGCGTTGTCCTTTCCGCCCTGAGCCTCGCCGCGCCGCTCGCCCTTGCCGCTTGCGACAAAGCGCAAGATCTCGATCAGACCGGCCCGCGGCCGGCGCTCCCCGAGCAGAACCAGACCCTTCTTCCGCCGATGAAGATCGCCAGCCCCGCAGGCTGGAACGGCGCGATGCCCAACGTGCCCAAGGGCTTTGCCATTTCGCCCATCGCCACCGGCCTCAAGGTTCCCCGCCAGACGCTCGTCCTTCCCAACGGCGACATTCTGGTTTCCGAAGGACTTGGCGGCAGCGCGCCCAAACTGCGCCCCAAGGACGTCATCGCAGGCTATATCAAGAGCCTCGGGAAGAGCGGCACGAAGGGCGGCGACCGTATCACCTTGCTGCGCGACCGCGATGGCGACGGAAAGTATGAACTCCAGACCGTTCTCATCGACAAGCTGAACGCGCCTTATGGCATGGCGCTTGTGGGATCTGACCTCTACATCGCAGATCAGGACGCCCTGCTGCGCTTTTCCTATCGCGGCGGAGAAACGCGCATCGATGCGCCCGGCGAAGTGGTGACGAAGCTCCCCGCCAATCCCAACCATCACTGGACCAAGTCCCTGACGGCGAGCGCCGACGGCTCGCGGCTCTACGTCGGTATCGGCTCGAACAGCAACATTGGCGAGCGCGGCATGGCTGTGGAGGAAGATCGCGCGGTCGTCTGGGAAATCGACCGCGAAAGCGGGGCGCATCGCACGTACGCCTCGGGCATCCGCAATCCGACGGCTCTGGCGATCAATCCGGCAACGCAGGCCCTCTGGGCCGTCGCCAACGAGCGCGACGAGCTGGGCGCGGACCTCGTGCCGGACTATCTGACCTCGGTGAAGCCGGGGGCATTCTATGGCTGGCCTTACAGCTACTACGGCGGTCACGTCGATCCGCGCGTCCACCCCCAGAAGCCTGACATGGTCCGCAAGGCGATTGCCCCTGACTATGCCCTGGGTTCACACGTAGCAGCGCTTGGCCTTACGTTCCTTACCGGCGGCGGCTTTGGCGGAAACTATGCCGATGGCGCCTTCGTGGGCGAGCATGGCAGCTGGAACCGCCGCCAGTTGGCAGGCTACAAGGTTGTATGGATCCCCTTCACCAATGGCCGGCCCTCGGGCAAGCCCCGCGACTTCGTGACAGGGTTCATCGGGCCCGAGGGGAAGGCGCGTGGACGCCCGGTCGGCGTCACGTACGATCCCGAGCGCCGGGCGCTGCTGATCGCCGACGACCTTTCGAACACCGTATGGCGAGTGACCCCTGCACGCTAAGCGCTCTGCCTTTATTCTGACTGCATGTGGCTGAACGGTGCCTCGATTTCGGCTCCGAGGCACTCTTGGTGCATAGCGCAGATCAACTTGGCCACCACCAAGCAGACCAATGGAAGCGGGACCCAAACCGAACCCCCTGTGCCCGGGTTCGGATACTGAGGGGGTGCCCACCTCCAGTCACAACGTTTGGGTCCCCGATCATTCGATCGCCCGGCCGTGGCAAAGCGCAATGCCTATCGAATCGCTCATCGCTGCCATGAAACTTCGGATAGGCGCGTCTGTGTCAAAGGACACACAATTACCCCTTGTCTGATCGCGTGTTATCTAGGCCAGGCATTTCGTCGCACGCCGCGGCTGCGGCTGCTTGACATGAGGGTTAACCGGGAAGACGAGAGCGCATGTCCGAACACGCTGCTCAAACCCTTTCCCTGCCCGCTGACCTTGCCGCGCGGCTTGCCTCGCTCACGCGTGACGGCGGATTTTCCGATGAAGCCGCACTTATCGAAAGTGTGCTGGGTCAACTCTCTGCGAGGACAGAAGCGACTGCCGGCTGGCCCTACGGAGGAGGCGAATGCGGGCGCCGTATTCGCGAACTTGACTGGTCCGCCAATCCGCTCGGTCCGATTGGGAGTTGGTCACTGGAACTGCGCGCGACCGTTGCCAATATCGTGAACTCTCCTGTCGCCAAGGTGCTGATGTGGGGGCCAGAGCACGTGATGCTTTACAACGATGCCTATTCCATCGTTGCAGGCCCCAATCATCCCCAGGCGCTTGGCGGTACAGTGCCCGGGATCTGGCCTGAGATCTGGGACTGGAACCGTGAGATGTTGGCCGCCGGAATGCGCGGCGAATTACGGTCCTATCGCGATCAGATCCTGGTCCTGGAGCGTAACGGTTACGCTGAGCCCGTGACGTTCGATTTGTTCTACACCCCAGTCTATGAAGCCGATGGCAGTATCGGCGGGGTGATGTGCACCTGCATAGACAATTCTGCGCGGATCGCCCTTGAGGCGGACGTGGCCGCCAGCAACAAGCGTTTCCGCACTGCGATGGAGGCCATGCACGGTGTCCTGTGGACCAACAGCGCCGACGGCCGAATGCTGGGCGAACAACCTGCATGGGCTGCCCTGACCGGCCAGTGCCTTGAGGAGTATCAGGACTACGGCTGGGCGCAGGCTGTCCACCCAGATGATCGCGAACCGACGATCGTGGCATGGAACGCCGCCGTGGCGGCCAAGGCCATGTTCGTCCATGAGCATCGCGTACGCCGCCATGATGGGGAATGGCGCACCTTCGCCATTCGCGGACTCCCCGTTCTTGACGAGGGTGACACGATCATCGAATGGGTCGGGGTCCATTCGGACATCACCCACCAGCGCGCTGCGGAAGAAACACTGCGCGAGCTCAATGCGACGCTTGAGGCCCGGGTGATCGCCGAGATCGACGAGCGACGTCAGGCAGAAGTCAAGCTGGCCCAGGCGCAGAAGATGGAAACCGTCGGCAAGCTAACCGGAGGCGTTGCGCATGATTTCAACAATCTGCTTCAGGTGATCTCCGGCAACCTCCAGTTACTCGCGAAGGACGTCTCGGGGAACGAGCGCGCCGAAGCCAGACTGACCAATGCCTTGGCAGGGGTCACCCGAGGCTCGAAGCTCGCCAGCCAGCTTCTTGCCTTCGGTCGCAGGCAGGCTCTCGAACCCAAAGTGGTGAATGTCAGCCGCTTCGTGCGCGGCATGGACGACATGCTGCGCCGCGCAATCGGTGAAGGCATCCAACTGGAGACCATCGTTGGCGGTGGTTTGTGGAATACTTATATCGATCCGGTCCAGGTCGAGAACGCCATCCTCAATCTGGCGATCAACTCGCGCGATGCGATGGATGGCCAGGGGCGCCTGACCATCGAAGTCGGGAACGCCCATCTCGACACCGAATATGCACTCACGCACGATGAAGTGACGCCTGGCCAGTACGTGATGCTGGCGGTAAGCGACACAGGGACAGGGATGTCGCGCGAGATCATCGACAAGGTTTTTGAGCCATTCTTCTCGACCAAGGGCGAAGGCAAGGGGTCAGGCCTCGGCCTCTCGATGGTGTACGGCTTCGTCAAGCAATCCGGCGGACACATTAAGATTTATTCGGAGCCGGGCGAAGGCACGACCATAAAGCTGTACCTTCCCCGGTCGATGGAGAGCGAAGATATCGAGGTCCAGGTCGACAATGGGCCGATCGTCGGCGGCACCGAAACCGTTCTGGTGGTCGAGGATGACGAAGAGGTTCGCGCCACCGTTGTCGAGATGCTGACCGATCTTGGCTACCGCGTCCTGAAGGCGCCCGATGCGGGGGCCGCGCTGATCGTGATCGAAAGCGGCGTACCAATCGACCTGTTGTTCACCGACGTCGTCATGCCCGGCACCCTCAAAAGTCCGGAGCTGGCACGCAAGGCGCGAGAACGACTGCCTTGCATCGCCGTGCTGTTCACATCGGGATATACCGAAAATTCGATCGTCCACGGTGGCAAGCTCGATGCCGGGGTGGAATTGCTCTCCAAGCCCTATACACGCGAAGCACTGGCCCGAAGGCTGCGCCACGTGATCGCGAACCAGCGTCAACGAGCCGGCGCCGAGCATCCAGGGCACACTGAAGGGCGTCCGGCCCATGACCAGCAGGTCGTCGACGGCGCCCGTGCCCGCGGACCGCGCACGGTCCTGCTCGTCGAGGACGATCCGTTGATCCGGTTCAATACCGGCGAGATGCTCGAGGACGCCGGCTACGTGGTTGTGGAGGCGGGAAGTGCGGAAGATGCGATGTCAGCCTTGCAGACCGCGCCGATCGACATCCTTGTCAGCGACATAAATCTGCCGGGAAGCTCGGGCATCGATCTTGCCAGCCGCGCCAGGGACCTTCGCCCATCAATTCGCATCGTCTTTGCCTCAGGAGATACCTCCCGGGCTGGTGACATCGATGGCGCGATCTTCCTCGCAAAACCCTACGGAAGCGGAGAACTGACCCAGGCTATGGAAGATGCAATCCGGTCGCCGGCGCCGTCAACCGGTTCCAGACTGAGTTAGGGCCCCAAACGGAAGAATGGGCTGATGTCTTCGGTCTGCCGCATTGCCCAGGCCATGCGGGAACCGGTAGCACACGTGCGTCTTCATTCAGTATCCGACCCCGGCAAGCATTGTAGGGGCGAACGCAGAACGGAAACTCACAGGTTGGGGCAACGCATTCACGAGGCGCCATGCATAGTCCTCATCGTCGAGGATGAACCTCTCATCCGAATGATGGCCGAGGATATGGTAATGGACGCCGGGCTGATCCCGCTCTGTGCCGCCGACGCGCATCAGGCGCTTCGTATTCTCGCTGATCACGACGATATTGCGATCCTCTTCACCGATGTCGACCTGCCTGGTGATTTCAATGGCCTCGATCTGGCACGCAGGGTTCATGCGAGCGGACTTGGTCTTGATATCATCATCACGACAGGCCGATGCGAGCCGGACGAAAGCCTGCTTCCGACGGGTGCGCAGTTCCTTGCAAAGCCCTATTCGGGAGCGGAGCTGCTAAACGCCATTCACACTGCTGAATGCTGACGCGCTGACCTATACCAAAGCACTCCCCCCCGCCCCTGAATGCCGAGTTGATTTCTCGCCACTGGTTCATAGATCAGGCTCTGTTGCAAAGATTGGCGGCAGTCAGAGGTAGGCTGTCGCTCTGCGCCGATCAGGCGGCTGCTGCGAAATGGTGGTTGAGCATGCCCATGGCCTCCGTCAGCGCCGAGGGCCCAATGCCAAAAGCTCTCTCCACAAGGCGCACCTCGCCCCTGATGCCGGGCTGCAGGCACCAGGGGCGAGCCTGTCCTTTGCGCAGGGCTCGCATGACTTCGAATCCCTTGATCGTGGCATAGGCCG
>NZ_ALVC01000012.1:0-11868 GCF_000293195.2 Sphingomonas sp. LH128 | reverse complement strand
AATCCCGCTGCGCATCGGCGTCGAGGTTTTTGTAGGCGGCTGACAGGGAATCGCTGCGGTGTTCGGCCGGCGCACCGCCCAGCTTCCACAACGCATCCTGCAGGTGTTCCGAAAGGGCGGCAAAGCTCTCCCCGCCCAGCACGACAGCTGCATGCTCCCAGCCACTCGCCGCCAGGCGGAAGTGGTAGAGGCGATAGCCCAGGGTCTCGCCGGCAACCGTGACCTTGAGGCTATCACATACCGTGAAATCCGACAGGCCCTGCCTACCGGGCTCATGATGCTGCGGGAAGAAGATCTCCTTCTCACCGCCGTGCAGTGCCCGCCAGCGGGCGATCCGGCGTTCCAGAGTTCGTCGTATCGCATCGGGAACAGCATCCTCGCCGAACTCGTCCTGGAGCGTCTCGAAGACCGTGACGGCAATGATACCGTCGATCTGGAGCAACTCCTCGACCCGTGGCCAGAATGGCTCGAGCGGATCGGCGCGGGTGCGCCAGTGGCGCTCCTTCTTCTTCTGGGACGGAAGCTGCGGATCGTTCTCGATCCGGCGTGCACTGCGCTCGCTGATACCGGCCTTGGCGGCCGCGACGGCCTGGGTGTGTTGGCGACGATGGGTCATGAAGAGAAATACCTGCTGATCGGAAATGTGGTGGCCCGGCATCGCAAACCCATCGTTCCTTGTTCGATGAGTGTTCCGATACCACCGCCCGCCGCAGCCCCGACCAACCCCCGAAAGAAGGGGAAAGAAGATCGCCATCGGTTGTCTGGTCCGCTCTCCGGTCGGGGCTCCGCCCCTCCCTACGATCAGCCCAGACAACCGATCCTACCGGCCATCATAGTTGCCGCTCAACCGGCCACCGTAGTTGTCGCCGCGCACCTGCCGCCGTTGCAGCTTATTTATGGATCGCGCTCAAACATGAGATCACGTACCGCAAACCGGCATTCCTTCGCGACCAGCTGACGGCCAATGTAGTGCTGGAGCAGGTCCGCCGGGAGAGCGCATTCTACGAAACGACGATCCGGCGCGGCAGCGAAGTGATTGCCGAGGTGAAATCGCGCTGGTGCTGCGTCGATGCGGTGTCGCAGCGTCCGGTCCGGGTGACAGCCGCCGTAATGGCATGCTTCTTTCCTGGAGCCTCCGAGGAGCAAGCCGCTCCAGCGTCAAGATGAAGCGAGGCCCAATCTGTCTTCGTCCGTGTAGATGTCGAACCGGGAAAGTGTGACGGGTCCGAAGGTCATCGTCAGCGCCGCATCGGCTGCGTCACGTCCTCGCGCCATCAATATTCGCCCGCTGCGAGGGCGGTTGTGCCTTGCATCGAAGACATACCAGCGATCGCCCAGCCACACTTCGAACCAGGCCGAAAAATCCATGTCTCCCAGCGGCTTCAACAAGTCCATGTCGCCGAGATAGCCGGTGCAGTAGCGTGCAGGCAGGTTCATACAGCGGCACAGCGTGATCGCCAGATGCGCGAAATCGCGGCAGACACCTTCGCGCTCCTCGAACACATCCCACGCTGTCTTTGTCGACCTTGCCTTCATGTAGTCGAAGCGGATGTGACGATGTACAAAATCCACGATCGCCTGGACCAATGCCCAACCCGGCGGGGTGCTGCCGAACAGGTCCCACGCCATTTCGCTCAAGCGATCCGTTTCGCAATAACGGCTGGCCAGAAGGTAGAGCATGACATCGTCCGGCAAAGCCTCGATCGCTGATTGCGAGGCTTCCGGTTCGACCGGATCGGGGGCGAAATCATCCTCGATGACGAAGCCGCAGGATAGCGTCAGGCCGCCGGCCGGAATGGTGAGACGGGTACAGATATTTCCGAAGCTATCGACGTAATCATAGATCGGGACGTCAGGCATCGTGAACAGTCGCTGCGGCGTGCGCAGATCCTTGTTGCGCGAAGGATGGACGCTCAGATGCGCCAGCATCGGCACAGACTGTTCGCATGTGAAGGCTATATCGTAACCCGCGCGGATCAGCATGCGGGCTTCAGGTCTGCAAGGGCGCGCTCCACCCGGCTCAGGCCCTCCGCGGATTCCACGGCGAGATCAAGCGGTCGCCCGCCAAGCTTGCCGCAAGCCGTGTTGAGATAAGCGATAGCCTCGTCCCGACCTCCAAATGTTTCGAGCGCCAGCTTCGTCACCTGCCCCTGGCGGCTCGCCGCATCAGGGGCCAACTTCGGGCGATCCGACCATCGCATTTTCGCACGGGCCGGCGGGGCGGGTTTGTCTTCGCTTTCCATTCAGGATTTCCTATTGATACGGGCGTATCCGACGCGCAGCGACCTTCCGGAGCAGATTGGTTACCTGCAGCTGGCCGATGAGAGAGGCGCTTGCCATCTCAAGCATGGTACCTTCGTGATCGGGGCCGGGGCCGCGAAGAAAATCCCGCGCCGCCACCCGACCGCCGAGAAGAGCGAACGCGAGATCGGCTATTTCGCTGCGCCGCAGGAAGATCGGATGATCTCTTGAAATCCGGCTCCATTGGCGTCCGCACGTCGGGATGCCCGCCGAGCGCGACCTTGGGCGGGCCAAGTGGTTTGGCGACGACCAGTTCATGACCATTGCGGGTAAGCTGAGACACCCATGTCCTGTCGCAGCCGGGCGATCCTGGTTTCATAGTGGCGGACCAGATCGAACCGCGCCCCGGCATCACGGCTGCCCTTGCTGCGGCTGGCGAATTCCATCAGCGCAATCTGATGATGATAAAGTAGCTGATTGAGGTCCATGCAGACTCTCCTTTTGCGGGAGCGCGCTTGGTCTCTCAGTCACCGATGTGCAAAAATGGCCGGCAATATTTACCTTCTACAGGATTTCACGCCGATCGGCGAGTGCATTACCTGAATTGAGGATATATTTAAAAATCCGCACCCTCATTGAAAAATCGATTTTTGTATGTATATGGACATCGCTGCGTCGTTTTTGACGAATTTGCGCCTGCATCGCGCAGGTGTTTTTCAGACATCAGCCTGGCTCTCATGACCGCCGTTTTGCGCATGCATGTCGGCGGGTGCCCTCGTATTCGGGATAGCATGGATTGGCCAAGGAAGAATTACTGACGATGGAAGGTTTTATCGAGGAAATCCTCCCCGATGGGCGCTTCGCGGTTCTGCTCGACAACGAGCACAAGATCATCGCCTACACGGCGGGCAAGATGCGCAAGTTTCGCATCCGCTCGGTGGTGGGAGATCGGGTGCATGTCGAAATGACGCCTTACGATCTTTCGAAGGGCCGAATCGTGTTTCGTGAAAAGACGCCGGGACAAGGCGGAGGGCCGCCGAGACGGCGCAGCGGGTTTAGAAGATAAAGGCGGAAAAGTCCGCACCACAGGAACACATGCATATCAATATCCAAGGCGCGCAAAAGCGCCCCGAAAATACCATCTACCATCCAGCGGCCGGGCATAATGGACCGATCCGGTTGCCCTCCGGTCTTCTGAGCCGGGATCATTTGCAGCGTCTCGTCGCCGCAATGGTCGATTGATCAGCCCCTCTCCGATCTCAATCGGGGATGAATTACGGCTTGCGGGCGAACCGGATCACATGGCGAAAGCCTTTGTTGTTCGCCCGCGCCCTAACCGGCGTCCCAGTTGTTGATCGGCGTGCGAAAAGGAACCCCGTTAGCGGGGTGATCGGCGTCCAACGGGCCCCTCATTTCGATGGTTTAGACCACTGGATCACGGCAGTCTGGTTTTCCAGACTGCGAGATCGAGATATTAGTGGTGGAAACATTATGCTGTAGAAATGCAGCGCCCGCCGGCTCATCTGTCGGCGGGCGCATTCATTCAGGCTGCCGCGCGCTGCATCATCGCCCGACCGTCATAGGCCTCAAGGACCAACTCTTCACCGTAGCAGCCAAGGACACTGGCAATGCTGCTTGTGAATGCGACCTCGCCCGGTTGCTATGACTGCGACCCCGTCTGCCGCGACACCCGCAATCCAGCCGCTTCGACCACACGATTGATCTCGACCGCATCCTCATCCCCGGCGACAAGAGCGGCGTGGAAATCATCAAGCCGGTTGATCGCTCGACGCGCACGATTAGCAGCCACGAACATCGCCGCCTCGTCTGCTCATGCGTCCAGGTCTGAATGGCGCCGACCGCGGCGGCTGACTGTGCTTGCTGCGACATACTGCTTCCTTTCGGGAAGCAGACCGGTCAGTCGGCCGGCCCCGAAGGCTCTCATCCTGGAAGACCTCGATCGGCCCGATGGCGATGGAGCGTGGCGGATCGGACGCGAAGTGCATCGAGGCGTCCGCATTGGTTCGCGCTTGGCCCTTTCCAGCCCCATGGTGCGCAAGGATGCGCAAGGGCGCCCAATGCGCGGTGTGGGACCGAAGTGGAGAGCGGCTATCTCAGCCTTCCCGCATTTCCCATGTTTTTCAGATGATTGGTTCGGATCAGTTGGCGGAGCGGGAGGGATTCGAACCCTCGATACGCTTTTGGCGTATACTCACTTTCCAGGCGAGCGCCTTCGACCACTCGGCCACCGCTCCGCATGCACTGGTAAGGAGGCCGCCACTAACGAGTCCCGCGGGGTTTCGCAAGCGGTGTGGTGATGGCATGAAGCCTTCATGCGCACTTTCTTTTCCGCCGTCGCACTTGCCGCTCTTGCCACGCCTTCGCTGGCGGCCGGGGACAAGCCGGTCACGCCCAATGACGTCGTCGATACCGCTCCCGCTTCCGACTGGCAGCGTATCGCGCCGGGCGACCTGATGGTCATGGATCTTGCGCCCGACGCCAAGGGCGGGTCGCGCCGCGTGGTGATACAGTTGATGCCAGCGCCGTTCTCGCAAGGGTGGGTCGGGAACATCCGCAAGCTGGTGGCCGCGCATTGGTTCGACGGGATCGCAGTCGTGCGAGTGCAGGACAACTATGTCGTGCAGTGGGGCGATCCCGATGGCGAGACGCCGGGCAAGGCAAAGGCTTTGCCTGCGGGATTGGCGAAGCCAACCGAGAAGGGCTACGTAACGCCGCTCGACGAAAGGTTGCGATCGAGCTTCATGCAGCGCAGCGCGCAAGAGGCCGGACAAACTGCGACGATCCCAACCAATCCGGATTCCTATCTGCGCAACGGCCTGACGCTGTTCGATCATGGCTGGCCCATCGCGGCAGATGGCCGCACAGGCTGGCCCGTCCACTGCTACGGCATGGTCGGCGTTGGCCGCAATCTCTCACCCGATACCGGCACCGGCGCCGAACTCTACACGGTGATCGGACAAGCGCCGCGTCAGCTGGACCGCAACATCGCACTCGTCGGGCGGATCATCGCGGGGATGGAGCACCTGTCGTCGCTACCGCGCGGTACAGGTGCGCTGGGCTTCTATGAAACGCCTGAAGAGCGCACGCCGATCGTCTCCGTGCGGATGGGCAGCGACGTGGCGGACCTGCCTGCCTACGAATACCTCTCCACCGAGAGCGCGAGCTTCGCCGCCTACGTCGACAAGCGCGCGAACCGGAAGGACAGCTTCTACATCCAGCCCGCGGGCGGGCTGGACGTCTGCAATGCCCCCGTGCCGATCCGGCCCGTGAAGCAGGACGCGACGAAGCCATGAGCGCACACGGCGAGCACCTGCAGCACACCGGCCGTCTGTGGCGCTGGACCGGAGGGGCGAATAACGGCACCTGGCACTTCCTCACCATCGATGGCGCGGCGGGCGAGACGCTGTCCGGCACGGCGATCATGCGCAAGCTGGAAGGCACCGCGCGCGGGTTCGGCTCGCTCAAGGTCAAGGCGCGGATCGGCGCGACCGAGTTCGCAACCTCGGTGTTTCCGAGCAAGTCCGACGGCGGCTGGCTGCTGCCGGTGAAGGCCGCCGTGCGCAAGGCCGAAGGGATCGGAGAAGGCGATGACGTCGAGGTTTCGCTGACGTTCTGAGGGAGTAGCCCCCTCCACCACCCGCTACGCGGGCGGTCCCCCTCCCCGAGCAAGCTCGGGGAGGAATTTGGTCAGATGCGCTCAGCGTCGGCCACCGCTTCGCTGGCGCGCAGGGCGCCGACGATGCGGGTGAGGTGCGCGAGGTCGGAAACCTCGAGGTCCACCTCGTAAGTGCCGAAGGGCTCGTCGCGCTGGGTCATCTGCAGGTTGGTGACATTGGCGCGGTTGCTGGCGAGGATCTGCGTGACTTCGGCGAGCGTACCCGGGCGGTTGTAGAGGATCAGCTGCAGGCGCCCGACGGCGCCGGTGGTCCGCTCGCCCCATGACAGGTCGAGCCAGTCGGCATCGACGCCGCTCGCCAGCGTCATGCAGTCGATCGCGTGGACTTCCACCTTGTGATCCGGGCGACGCAGGCCGACGATGCGGTCGCCGGGGACCGGGTGGCAGCATTCCGCCAGCTCGAAGCCGACCCCCGCCGTGAGACCACGGATCGAGATCGCACGTTCGGTGCGGGTCCATTCGGGGTCCTCGGGCAGTTCCGCCGTGCTGCCGGGGACCAATGCCTCCATGACTTGGCGGTCCGACAGGCGGCCCGAGCCGATCGCGAACATCAGGTCTTCCTCGTCGCGGAGGTCCAGACGCTCGACCGCGTGGGCAAGCGCCTTCTTGCCGAGGCGCTGCGGCAGGCGGCCGGCGATCTCGTCGTAGAGCTTGCCGCCGATCTCGGCGACTTCGGCGCGTTCCTTGGCGCGGACCGCGCGGCGGATGGCGGCGCGGGCCTTGCCGGTGACGACGAAGCCCAGCCACGATAGCTGCGGCTCCGAAGTGGTGCTCTTGATGATCTCCACCACGTCGCCGTTCGCCAGCTGCGTGCGCATCGGCACGTGCCGGTTGTTGATCTTCACGCCGACAGCCGCATTGCCGAGATTGGTGTGCACCGCATACGCGAAGTCCACCGCCGTCGAACCCTTGGGCAGCTGGAACAGCGCGCCCTTGGGGGTGAAGGCAAAGATGCGATCCTGGTAGATCGCCATCTTGGTGTTCTCGAGCAGTTCCTCGGCGTCGTGGCTGGCGTCGACGATCTCGATCAGGTCGCGCAGCCAGCCGACCTGCCCGTCGGGCCGCGCGCCGCCCTGCTTGTAGGCCCAATGCGCGGCGAGGCCGAATTCGTTGAGTCGGTGCATCTCGCGCGTGCGGATTTGTACCTCGATACGCATCGAGCGCTGGAAGATCAGCGCCGTGTGCAGCGACTGGTAGCCGTTCGACTTGGGCGTCGAGATGTAGTCCTTGAAGCGGCCCGGGATCATCTGCCAGGCTTGATGCAGCACACCGAGCGCGCGGTAACAGTCGTCCACGCTGTCCGTCAGAACGCGGAAGGCCATGATGTCGGTGATCTGCTCGAAGTTGACGTGGCGCTCGGCCATCTTGCGCCAGATCGAATAGGGGTGCTTCTCGCGGCCGGAAACCTCGACATTGAGGCCTGCCTCGGCCAGCACCTGCTTGATCGACAGCGCCAGTTCGTCGACCTGCCCGCCCTCTTCGCTGCGGATCTGCGCGAGGCGGCCGGTGATCGTCGCGTAGCCTTCGGGTTCCAGCTGTTCGAAGGCGAGCAGTTGCATCTCGCGCATGTATTCGTACATGCCCACGCGCTCGGCGAGCGGGGCGTAGATATCCATGGTCTCGCGGGCGATCCGGCGGCGCTTGTCCTCCTTCTTGATGTAATGGAGGGTGCGCATGTTGTGCAGGCGGTCGGCCAGCTTGACGAGGAGGACGCGCAAGTCCTCGCTCATCGCGAGCAGGAATTTGCGCAGGTTTTCCGCCGCGCGCTCGCTCTCGGTCATCACCTCGATCTTGGAGAGCTTGGTGACGCCGTCGACGAGCCGCGCGACGTCGGAGCCGAACAGCTTGTCGATCTCCTCGATCGTGGCGAGGGTGTCCTCGACCGTGTCGTGGAGCAACGCGGTGATGATGGTCTGCTGATCGAGCTTCAGCTCGGTCATCAGGCCCGCCACTTCGACCGGATGGCTGAAATAAGGGTCGCCACTGGCGCGTTTCTGGGTGCCGTGCTTCTGCACGGTATAGACGTAGGCACGGTTCAGGAGGGCCTCATCGGCCTCCGGGGCGTATTCCTTGACGCGTTCGACGAGTTCGTACTGGCGGAGCATGTCGGCTTGTCATGTCAGGTTTTACTGCACCGCGACAAGAGGGCGGCGACCAAAATGCAGATTTTGCAACGGAAGAACCCGGAACAGACCGGCACCCGGAGGCACCATAACGGCACCCAAAGCATCCCTACCGCCAATTCAATCGTTTTCACAGGGCAACTTACGTAAGGGATTTGTTAACCATCCGGGAACTGTGCGGCTGCACAATAAACGCGAACCGGCTGGCGCATCGTTCTCACCCCCCACCGCAGCGCCGCCGGTTCGACCGCGCCTGATTTTGCATCGGGCCGGACCATGCACCGGGGACACGAATGCGAAGAGGTAGCCGATCCCATGGCGGACATCGATGATTTCGCGAGCAGCGAGCGACCCGAGTGGCTGAAAGCGCTGGTGCGGCGTGCTTCCGTCTCGTCGGAAGCTGCCGCCGGCCAAGGCGCGCAACAGCAGCGCGCGCCGCGTGTGCGGACGCTGATCAAGGCCGTCATCGGCGGCGAGGGGCGCGCAGGCGAGGACGTGATCGTGCGCAACGTTTCGCCCGGCGGCATGTGCATCGCCTCGCGCACCTTGCAGCCGAGCACCGGCGAGATGCTGCGCGTCTCGCTGCCCGGACAGGCTGACCTGCAGGCGCAAGTGCGCTGGGTCGGCAAGGGCGAGTTCGGCGTGCTGCTGACCGGCGGCAGCGGGCTCGACCTCGATCGCATCCAGTCCTCCAACCGCCAGCGCAACGCCGGTTTCGCGGCCGCGCTGGAGCGCTTGCTGGGCGTCAGGCCGCAGGAGCCGCGTCCCTCGGCGGTGTGAGGGCCGCCTGAACATTGCCCGCTCACCCCAGTCATCCCCGCGCAGGCGGGGACCCATCTGATGCCCGTGCAGCCGGAACCGTCATCAGATGGGTTCCCGCCTTCGCGGGAATGACGAAATTGTTTCGATCGAACAGGGCGAGCGATCCGAAATCACGATCCCAAACAGCCACCTTGACCACCCCGGACCTGTGCTCAATAGTATCGGGGTGAGCGAGATCATCGTCGACCCGTCCCCCGGTTCCCCCTCCTCCGCAGTGCTTCCTGCGCGGCCCGAGGCCATCCGGCTCGATCCGGCGACAACTGCCGTGATCGTGGTGGACATGCAGAACGCCTATGCCTCCAAAGGCGGCTACGTGGACGAGGCGGGCTTCGACGTCGGGCCCGCCGCCGCGACCATCGGCCACATCGCCGAAGTGCTCGACACCGCCCGCGCGGCCGGGATGACAGTGGTGTTCCTGCAGAACGGCTGGGATGCCGACTACGTCGAGGCAGGCACGCCGCTCTCGCCCAACTTCCACAAGTCCAATGCGCTCAAGACCATGCGCAGGCGCCCCGAACTCTCGGGCAAGTTCCTCGCGCGCGGCGGATGGGACTATGAACTGGTCGATGCGCTGACACCGAAGGCAGGCGACCTTCGCGTCCACAAGCCGCGCTATTCGGCCTTCTTCAACTCGCAGCTCGATTCCGTCCTGCGCGCGCGCGGCATACGCACGCTGGTATTCACCGGCATCGCCACGAACGTCTGCGTCGAATCGACCCTGCGCGACGGCTTCCACCTCGAATATTTCGGCGTGCTGCTGGAGGATGCGACGCATCACCTCGGCCCCGATTTCATCAAGGAGGCCACCATCTACAACGTCGAGAAGTTCTTCGGCTGGGTCAGCACGGTCGCCGATTTCCGCACTGCCGTGAGCCAGCTTCCACCAAAGGAGTGACGATGCCCTTCGAAGCCGTGAACCCGTCCGAGTTCCCCACCCCGATCGCGCCCTATTCGGCCGGGGCGAAAGCGGGTAACGTGCTCTACGTCTCGGGCATGCTGGCGCTGGGCGAAGGCGGCACTGTCCTGCATGTCGGCGATGCGGCGGCGCAGACCCGCCACGTGCTGGAGGCGATCCGGATCACCGTGGAGGCCGCGGGCGGCACCATGGCCGACGTCGCCATGAACCACATCTTCCTCAAGGACATGGCCGACTACGCCGCGTTCAACGCCGTCTATGCCGAGTACTTTCCCGGCGACAAGCCTGCGCGCTACTGCATCAAGACCGACCTCGTGAAGCCCGACTGCCTGGTCGAGATCGCGTCGGTGGCGCATCTGGCATGACCCTTCGACAAGCTCAGGGTGAGCGGGAACAGCGCAGGCTACCACAGCCTGACGACTGTACCTTGAAGCGTCATTGCGAGCGTAGCGAAGCAATCCAGAGCGGCGCAAGACTGCCCTGGATTGCTTCGCTACGCTCGCAATGACGAGGGAGTGTTTCGGGTTAATGGCATCGCCCCCAACCCCGCTCAGGCTGAGTGCTGAGCCTGTCGAAGCATCGAAGCCCCATAGCGCATGAGCACTGCTGCCGGCCTCCACTACGAGTTCCACGGCCCCGAAGGCGCGCCGACGCTGATCCTGTCGAGCGGCCTCGGCGGCAGCGGTGCCTACTGGCAGCCCAACCTCGCCGCACTTTCCGCGAACCACCGCGTCCTGACCTACGACCAGCGCGGCACCGGCCGCAGCGATCGCGCGCTGCCGGAAACGACCTCGATCGAGAACATGGCGCAGGATGTCATCGCGCTGATGGATGCGCTCGGCATCACACGAGCGCACTTCGTCGGCCACGCGCTGGGCGGGATGATCGGGATCGAGACCGCCCTCGCCTCCGGCCGGATCGACAAGCTGGTGGTGATCAACGGCTGGCGCACCCTCTCCCCGCACACCCGCCGCTGCTTCGAGGCGCGCCTCGCCCTGCTGCGTCATGCGGGGAACGAGCCGTTCCTGCGCGCGCAGCCGCTGTTCCTCTACCCGCCCGACTGGATCGCCGCCAACGACGCGCTGCTCGAGGCTGACCTTGCGCACCACATCGCAGGCTTCCCCGGTGCGGAGACCATGGAAAAGCGCATCGCCGCCGTCAGCGCCTATGCCCCTTCGGCCGAGCGGCTGGCCAGGCTGGGCGAAACCCTCGTCATCGCCACGCGCGACGATTTCCTCGTGCCTTGCGCGGCCTCACTGGACCTTGCCGGACCGATCCCCGCGGCCGACGTCGCCACCTTTGGATGGGGCGGCCATGCCTGCAACGTCACTGATCCCGCGGGTTTCAATCGCCTCGTCGTCAAGTTTTTGGAGAGCTAGTCCATGCAAGTCGGCGTCTTCGTGCCCATCAACAACAACGGCTGGCTGATCAGCACGACTTCGCCGCAGTACATGCCCAGCTTCGATCTCAATAAGGAGATCGCGATCCGGGCCGAGAAGCACGGGCTCGACTTCCTGCTCTCGATGATCAAGCTGCGCGGCTTCGGCGGCAAGTCGGAGTTCTGGGAATACGGGCTGGAGAGCTTCACCCTGATGTCCGGCCTCGCCGCCGTGACCGAGAAGATCAAGATCTACGCCACCTGCCCGACGCTGATCATCCCGCCCGCCTTCGCGGCGCGGATGTGCAACACCATCGATTCGATCAGCCACGGCCGCTTCGGCCTCAACCTGATCACCGGCTGGCAGCCGCCCGAGTACACCCAGATGGGCCTTTGGCCGGGCGAGGAGCACTTCCGCAACCGCTATCAGGTGCTGGACGAATACGCCCGCATCCTGCGCGAGTTGTGGGAGACCGGCCGCTCCGACTTCAAGGGCGAGCACTACACGATGGACGACTGCCTCGTGCGGCCGACCCCGCAGGGTGACATGAAGATCATCTGCGCGGGCTCCTCGGACGCGGGGCTGGCCTTCTCGGCCAAGTGGGCGGACTATGCCTTCTGCCTCGGCAAGGGCGTCAACACGCCGACCGCCTTCGCCTTCAACAACGAGCGGCTGGGGGAGGTCACCGCC